>JBEVDE010000165.1:0-9490 GCA_040514175.1 Allosphingosinicella sp.
CTCCTCGCTCGCGATGCCCAGCGACGCCGCCAGCCCCCGGCGGTCGTCGAGCCGCACGTCGGCGACCAGCCGCCAGCGGCCGCCTCCGCCGATTGTCACCCCCGGGTCGTGAGCGTCTTCGGGCAGCGTCGGATACAGCCGCTTGCCGAGCGCCATCGCGCCTTCGCCTCGGCAGGCGGACGGAGCGGCGCCATAGACCCGCTGAGCCTCGAGCATCCGCCCGCAGGCCGCCACCGGCGTCTCGCCCCGTCCGAGATCCCAATAGCCTGCGAGCGCCGTCATGGCGTCGGCCTAGTCGCGAGCCCTCGGCTTCTCAACCCGGCCGCTTCCACTCCCTTTGCGGGGTGGGGAGTCAGCTGATGCCGGCGCGCGCTTTCCCGCGGCGGACGTGGAGCCACATCAGGATTCCGGTGACCGCCAGCAAGGCGGGGATGAGCCCGCCGATGAAGATGAGGATCTGCCATAGCGCGCCCATGCCGGTGCCGTCGTGGATGCGCCGCATCAGCCGTGCGGTCGTCTCGGGCTGCGGCGGCCTGGGCGGGCTCGCCGCGCCAGAGCGGTCGTCGACCGTCACCTCGGCCGGGCCGCCCGGCCGCTGAAAGGACAGCTTCCATCTGGCTTCGGGGCCCGACGGCCAGGTCAGGCTGATGAGACCGCCCTCCGCCAGCGGCCGGGCCGCGGCCAGCGCCGAGTCCGGGCCGAGCCTGAGCTCCGCCGCGGGTGGAGCGGCCATGCGCCGCATCCGCTCCGCCATGGACGGGCCGGCCGGATCGCCCGACAGCGCGGCGAAGAAGGCGGGGAAGGAGATCCACGCCCCGGTGAAGGACAGCATCGCGAGCGGGAGGACGATCCAGAAGCCGCTCTGATGGTGGAGATTGGCGCTGGTCGTGGCGCGCCGCCGCCATTTCAGGCCGCGGGTGAAACGGCCGCTGAGCGGCCACCACAGCCAGAGGCCGGTCAGCGAGGACAGGAGCATCGCCACGCCGATCCAGCCGACGATCTGCCGGCCGGCCCCGGGCACCATCAGCGAGCCGTGGAGATTGTGCATGATCCGAACGGCGCCCTCGTCGCTGGCCGTCCGGTCGAGCAGCCGCCCCGTGGCCGGATCGAGATAGAGCAGGGTGCGGACCGGCCGTCCGCGCATCGGCTGGTCCGTCCTCGCGAGGGTGGCGACGACCGGCCCGCTTTCTCGCGGGAAGGCGAGGCTGTTCACCCGTTCGCCGGGCCGGGCGTGTAGCGCCGCCGCCGCCGCGTAAGCGGAGGGCGGCAGGGAAGCCGTCCCCGCGACGACGCGCTCGGGATTGAGCCGCTCGTCGAGCCAGTCGTGCCAGACCAGGGCCGAACCGGTCAGCGAAATAGGGATGATCAGGAGGGCGAGCGCAAGGCCGATCCACTTGTGGATCTGGAACCAGAGGCGGCGAAGGCGAGCGGGAGTAGGCATGAGGCTGGGCTAAGTCACTTGCGAATGATTATCAATAGCATTGATTCGAGCCGCCAAAGGATCAATTCCCTCGCTTCCCGCGAAGTGAGCCTCAAAGCGTCCAGCGCTCGACTCCGGCCAGCGCCCGGCCCCTGTAGAGATTCTTGAGGTCGGCGAGCAGCCCGCCCTCCGCCACCAGCCCCGCCAGCCTTCGATCGTCGAGCTCGCCATAAGCGGCGTGGGGCACGGCGACGAAGACGAGGTCGTAGCTGCGGTCCAGGGCGTCGGCGGCGAGGTCGAGGCCATATTCGTGGCGGGCCTCGGCGGCATCGGCGAGCGGGTCGTGGACCGTCACCTCATGGCCGAGCGCGTGCAGCCGGCGGACGACGTCGATCACCCGGCTGTTCCTGAGATCGGGCACATTCTCCTTGAAGGTGAGCCCCATGACGAGGACCCGCCCGGTTCGGCCGAGCCTCTCGTCGAGACCGTCGGCGATCCAGGCGCCCATGCCGTCGTTGGTCGAGCGGCCGGCGAGGATGACATGGGGATCGAGGCCGAGCTGCTGGGCCCGGAAGCTGAGGTAGTAAGGATCGACGCCGATGCAGTGGCCGCCGACAAGGCCGGGCTGGAAGGGCAGGAAGTTCCACTTGGTGCCGGCCGCGGCGAGCACGTCCCAGATCGATATGTCGAGCTTCGAGAAGATCTTCGTGATCTCGTTCATGAAGGCGATGTTGATGTCGCGCTGGGCGTTCTCGATCACCTTGGCGGCCTCGGCTGTCTTGATCGACGCGGCCCGGAACACGCCCGCGCTGGTCACCGCGCCGTACAGGGCCGCGAGCTTCTCGGTCACCGCCTCGTTCTCGCCGGCGACGACCTTGACGATCCGGTCGACCGTGTGCTCGCGGTCGCCCGGATTGATCCGCTCCGGCGAGTAGCCGAGGAAGAAGTCGCGGCCGCGCCGGAGGCCCGAAACCTCCTCGATCAGAGGTCCGCAAACCTCCTCGGTGACGCCCGGATAGACGGTGCTTTCGTAGACGACGATCGGCTTGCGGGCGGGATCGAGCAGGGTCGCGAGGCTTCGGGTGGCGCTGATCACCGGACCGAGGTCGGGCTTGTTGCCGGAATCGACCGGGGTCGGCACGGTGACGACGTAGATGTCCGCGCCGGCGGCGTCGGCGGCCCGGCTTGTCAGCCGGAGCGGCGAGGCGGCGAGCATTTCGCGCTCGACCTCCCGGGTCCGGTCGAGCCCGAGCTTCAGCTCCTCGACCCGCTTCTCGTCGATGTCGAGGCCGGTGACGTCGAAGCTGCGCGCCAGCGCCACCGCGAGCGGAAGGCCGACATAGCCGAGGCCGACGACCACGATCTGCTCGGAGCGGGAGGCGTTCATTCGAGGCTTACTCTGAAGGAGGGCGGCGGGATCGCCGGGAGTGCGGGCGCTAGCATCGGGCGGCCGCCCGATGTCAAGTTCGGGGGACCTTGAGGGGCGCCGGCCGGGCCTTGGTCGTGGCATTGGGCCGGGGATCGAGGCGGTGGAGACTCGCCTTGCGGCCGGCCAGCCAGGCGCGGTTTTGCGCGACGAGGCCCTCGAGGAAGGAGCGCGGCTTCTTCATGAGCTTCCTTGTGTCGGGAGTCATGCCGATGGCCGCGGCGACCTCCGCGACGAAATGGACGCAATTGTGCTTGTCGAGGTCGTAGCTGGGCTGCCGGGCCGAGCGCCAGCGCGCGATCGTCGCCATCACCCGGTCATATTCGGAATCGGTCAGGATGACGGTGAAGTGGCGGTCGCTGCCCTTGACGTAGCTCACGCTGTGATCGGTGATCACCTCGCCCGCCACCTTGCCCCACAGGATCGCCGGGCTGATCGTCTTGGCGGTGAAGCCGTAATCCTCCTCGATTCGCGGACCGCCGCGGTCGGGCGTTCCTTCGAGGATGACGAAGGCGTGCGGGAAGCTCGCGCCCAGCTCCTTGGAATAGAAAGTGATCGACACCGCCGCCCAGCCCGGCGCGGCGGTCAGGGCGAGCAGGGCCGCCGCCAGGATGGCGATCAGGCGCGGCAGACGAAAGGCAGGGATCACCGGCTCCTCCCCAAAGTCGGGTTCGCGAACCCTCTGAAACAAATTGCCATTTCGAGCAATCCCAGCTGGGTGTCGCGCTCGTGCATCAGCCTTGCCCGGTTCCGCGGCGGCGATCGCTCCTCGCCCCCTCCGCATCCCGTCCGATCCGGGCGGGGCGCTGAGGGAACAGGCGGGTTTTCGCCTCTAGGCCCGGGTTCATTTCGGGATGGACAGGCCGGGGCCGCTCGACTAGATAAAGTCTCGAAATCGGGACGATCAGACTCGGGTACGAAGGGAGAAGCTGACGTGGCTTTCAAGGGACTTATTGCTGCGGCCGCCTCGGTGGCCTTGATGACGACGCCGACTTTGGCGGCGGCGCAGGCGACGTCGAGCGCGGTGGCTTCGGCCACGAACGCTCGTGAAGTGGCGCCGGCGTCGGAGACCGTCGACGGCGATCAGCTTCGCGGCGGGTTCATCATTCCGCTGATCGCCCTCATCGCTATCATCCTCGGCCTCTGCGCCGCGGACGTGATCTGCAGCAACGGCGACGAACCGCCCACCAGCCCGTAAGCTGGCGGACGGGCTTGACGCCGTCTGAATAGGAAACAGGCCGGGCGGAGATTTTCTTCGCCCGGCCTGTTTCGCGTTCGGCGCATGGGCGTTCTTTCGGCCGAGCCGGCGACTTCGGGAGAGGCCGTGGAGGCGGCTCGATTCCTGGGCGCCCGAATCGTCCGGCGGACGGCGGAGGCCTCCTCACTGCCGGCGGAGCGAGGCCGCGAACCCGCTGAAACGAAAAGTCATTTCGAAACATTCCTTCCCCGACTGTCGCTTTTGCGCAACAGTCGGCGCCGATCTCTAGAGCCGGGTGAACCAATTGCAGGCCCTGACGTTCGGGTCAGGCTTCGTAAACCTCTCGATGGCTAGGAAGCGCGACGAGTTTTCAGGCGGGTGGACATTTTCGAGGGTAGACAGCCTCGAAGCCCCCGATTAGGTAGAGCGCGAAATCGAGAAGATCGGCTCGAATACGAAGGGAGAAGCTGACGTGCGTTTCAAGGGACTAATTGCTGCGACCGCCTCGGTTGCGTTGATCGCCACGCCGACGATGGCGGCGGCGCAGGCCAGCTCGGCCGCCGTCCGCTCCGCCACCGAAGTGGCGCCGGCGACGGAGACCGTCGAGGGTGAGCAGCTGCGCGGCGGCTTCATCATTCCGCTTATCGCTCTCATCGCGATCATTCTGGGCCTCTGCGCCGGGACTGACGTCTGCGGCGGAGACGACGACGACCTGCCGCACAGCCCGTAAGGGTTCGGCCGGGGCGTCAGCCCGTCTTGAGTTCTTGGCCGGATGAAGAACCACTTCATCCGGCCATTTTCTTGTCCGGCGCAGGAGGCCGTCACGGTGCGTGAAAGGTCCGGTCCGAGCCGCCTCGCGCGCCGCCTCGCTTGCCTAGCGTTCACCGCTTTTGCCCTCGCCGGCGCCGAGGCCGGCGCCCAGCCCGCGCTTCCTCCCGCCGCCCCGGCCGAGGCCTCCACCACCTTGCGGCAGGACGATCTGCGTGTCGCCCTCGTCGCCTACCGGCTGGCGCTCGCCGGCTCGGCTTTGTGCCCGGACCGCTATCCGCTGACCGGAATGCTCTTCCACCATCTCGCCGAATATGAACCGGCCGACCGGCCGCTGATGATCGCCCGCTACGGCCTCGACCGCGGCCCCGGCGTGCTGACCGTGCTGGCCCGGACCCCGGCGGCCCGGGCGGGTCTCGTCGCCGGCGACGTCCTGCTCGCGGTCAACGGACGGCCGCTGCCGACCGGCGCCTCGGTCGCCGCGATCGCGAAGCGCGAGAAATGGCGGCGTCTCACAGACGAAGCCGAGGCCGAGCTCGAGACGGCGCTGCGCCGGGGCCCCGCCGACCTTCTCGTCCTGCGCGAGGGGCGGCAGGTCCCGATCCGCCTGGGCTCGGTGCCGGCCTGCCTCGGCCGGGTCCGCCTCGCCCGCTCGACCCAGGTCAATGCCTTCGCCACCGGCCGGACGGTGGTGATGACCCTGGCGATGCTCAGATTCCTGCGCAGCGACGACGAGCTCGCCGTGGTTCTCGGCCACGAGCTCGCGCACAACATCTTCGGCCATCCCGCCACCCGCAACGAGGAGGGCATCCTCCGCGGCCTCGGCCTCAAGGCGAGCGCGGCGTGGAAGCGCGAGGAGGTCGCCGACCGCTTCGGGCTGAGGCTGATGGATTCCGCCGGCTACGATCTCGATTCGGCGATCCCCTTCTGGCGCCGCTACCTCGGCAAATACGACTGGTTCCCCCAGCTCTTCCGAAGCCACCCCAGCCTCGGCGCCCGGGAGCGAATCGCCGCCGAGGAGATCGCCAGGATAAGACGGGAGAAAGCGGGGCTTTAACTATCCTCCCCGAGCTTGCTCGGGGAGGGGGACCAGGCGAAGCCTGGTGGAGGGGTAGCTGGCGAGGCCTTGGAAATTACCCCTCCACCACCCTTCGGGTGGTCCCCCTCCCCATCTCCGATGGGGAGGATGTCAGACTTTTGTCCGCAGCGACCATAATTCCGGAAAGGCGCGCTTGCCCAGGGTCGACTGGAGGTAGGCGACTCCGGCGGTGCCGCCCGTGCCGCGCTTCAGGCCGATGATGCGCTCGACCGTGACGACATGCTTGTGGCGCCAGCCGGCGAGGGCGTCGTCGATGTCGACCAGCTTCTCGGCGAGCTGGTAGAGCGTCCAATGGCGTTCGGGGTCGCGATAGACCTGGGCCCAGGCCGATTCGACGGCCTCGCTGGGCTCGTAGGGCAGGCTCCAGTCGCGCTCCAGCACGCCGGGCGGAAGGTCGAGGCCGGCGCGCGCGGCGGCGGCATTGGCTTCGTCCCAGAGGCTGGGCCGGTGAAGCGCCTCGAGCAAGGCGTTATGGGGGCCGCTGCCCTCGTCCTGGAACCTGAGATGGCCGCCGTCCTTCAGGCCCAGCCGATATTCGAACTCGCGGAACTGGGCGGACTGGAAGCCCGAGCTGGAGCCGAGGACCGAGCGGAAGCTGGTGTAATCGGACGGAGTCATGGTCGCCAGCACGTCCCAGCTCAGGGTCATCACCGCCTGGATCCGGGAGACCCGCGAGAGCGCCTTGTGGACCTCGATCAGCCGGTCCTGCCTTACCATCTCGAGCGAAAGCTTGAGCTCATGGATGATCTGCTTGAGCCACAGCTCCTTGGTCTGGTGGATGATGACGAACAGCATCTCGTCATGATGGTTCGAGATCGGGTGCTGGGCGGAGAGGATCTGGTCGAGCGTCAGATAGCCGCCATAGGTCATCGAGGCCGGCGTATCGGTCATTCTCGCTCAGCCGTGGGTCGCGAAGACGCTGTGGCGCCCCGCGGCGTCGAACGCCATCACCTGATAGCGCTGCCGCTGGTTGTGGCCGACGTCCATGCCCGGCGACCCGGCCGGCATCCCGGGCGCGGCCAGGCCCCTGATGCCCTTGCGGCCCGAGGCGATCAGCCGCTTGATGTCTTCCGGGGGCACATGGCCTTCGACGACGACCCCCTGGATCAGGGCCGTATGGCAGGAATGGAGCGCCGCCGGAACGCCCTGCGCCTTCTTCACCGCCGCCATGTTCGGCGCGTTGACCACCGGCAGCTTGCGGCCGAATGCCGTCTCGATCCGTTTCGCCCATTCGAGGCAGCAGCCGCAGCCGGGATCGCGCCACATCACATAGCCCGCGGGCGCCGCCGCCCCCGCCGGTCCCGCCAGCAGCGGCCAGGCCGCCGCCGCCCCGCCCAGCCCGAGCATCGTCCGCCGGTCGATCGTCACTTCAGCCATCACAAACGCTCCGCGCTCGACACCACGTCCGCGGCGCGAAGCGCCGCCAGGATCCGCATCAGATGCTGCACGTCGTGCACCTCGATGTCGAGATGGAAGGTGTGGAAGCTGCCGTCGCGGCTGGCCTGCTCCATCGACACGATATTGGCGCCGTGGCGGCCGAGGATCCCGGCGATCACCGCGAGCGAGCCCGGCTCGTTCTTGATGACGACGCACAGCCGCGCCGTGCCGCCGTCCGATTCGTCGCCCCAGGCGAGGTCGAGCCAGTCGGCGTCGACGCCGTCGGCGAGGCTGTCGCAGCCGATCACATGGACCTCGATCTCGGTGCCCTCGCGCCTCAGCCCGACGATCCGGTCGCCGGGGATCGGGTGGCAGCATTCGGCGAGCTGGAAGGCGACCCCCGGGGTCAGGCCCTTGATCGAGATGGCGGTGCGCTGCGGCGGCGGCTTCACCCCTTCCTTGCCGGTCGAGCCGGGAATGAGGGCCTCCATCACCGCGACGTCGCTGACCCGCTTCAGGGCGATCGCCTCCATCAAGGCGGCGTCGTCGTGGAAATGGAGCCTCTTCAGGGCCTCGGTGATCGCCTCCCAGCCGAGCGGCTGTGGCAGGCGCTGGACGATCTCGTCGAAGATCTTGCGCCCCAGCTGGACCGTCTCCTCGCGCTCCTTCGACTTGACGAAGCGGCGGATCTTGGCCCGCGCCTTGCCGGTGACGACGAAGCTCAGCCAGCCGGGCTGCGGATGCTGGGCCTTGGAGACCAGGATCTCGACTTGGTCGCCATTCTCGAGCGGGGTCCTGAGCGGCATCACCCGGCCGTTGATCTTGGCGCCGACGGTCTGGTCGCCGAGGTCGGTGTGGACGGCGTAGGCGAAGTCGACGGGAGTCGCGCCCTTGGGCAGCTGGATCAGCTCGCCCTTCGGGGTGAAGGCGAAGATCCGGTCCTGGTACATCGCCATTCGGGTATGTTCGAGCAGCTCCTCGGCGGTCGCCGCATGCTCGAGGATCTCGAGCAGATCGTCGATCCAGGGATGCTGGGCCGCGGCTTCCTCTTCCTCGCCTTCCTTATAGGCCCAATGGGCGGCGAGGCCGTGCTCGGCCTGGGCGTGCATGTCGCGAGTCCGGATCTGGATCTCGATCCGCATCTGCTCGTCTTGGATGACGGTGGTGTGGTGCGAGCGATAGCCGTTGCGCTTCGGGGTGGAGATGAAATCCTTGAACCGTCCCGGGACGACCGGCCAGCGCTGGTGGATGAGGCCCAGGGTCCGGTAGGCGTCCTCGACATTGTCGACGACGGCCCGGAAGGCCATCACGTCGGACAATTGCTCGAAGCTGACGTGGCGCTCGGCCATCTTGCGCCAGATCGAGAAGGGATGCTTCTCGCGCCCCTGCACCTCCGCCTCGACTCCATTGGCCTCGAGATGGGCCCTGATTCCCCGCCCGATCCGGGCGATGAGGTCGCCCTCGCCCTTGTGGAGCTGCTCGAGCCGGCGGGAGATGGAGGCGTAAGCGTCGGGCTCGAGCTCGCGGAAGGCGAGCGTCTGCATCTCCTGCATGAACTCGTACATGCCGATCCGCTCGGCGAGCGGAGCGTAGATGTCCATCGTCTCGCGGGCGATTCGCTTCCTCTTCTCCTCGTTTTGGATGAAGTGGAGGGTGCGCATGTTGTGGAGCCGGTCGGCGAGCTTGACGAGCAGCACCCGGATGTCGCCCGACATGGCGAGCAGGAACTTGCGCAAATTCTCCGCCGCGCGCTGGCTCTCGCTCTGCGCCTCGATCTTCGAAAGCTTGGTGACCCCGTCGACCAGCCGGGCGACGTTGGGCCCGAACAATCGCTCGATCTCCTCGGGGGTCGCCACCGTATCCTCGATCGTGTCGTGGAGGATGGCGGTGACGATCGTCTCGTCGTCGAGATGGAGATCGGTGAGGATTCCGGCCACCTCGATCGGGTGGCTGTAATAAGGATCGCCCGACGCCCTTTTCTGCGAGCCGTGCGCCTTCATCGAGAAGACGTAGGCGCGGTTGATCATCGCCTCGTCGGCGTCCGGGTCGTAGGCCCTTACCTTCTCGAGAAGCTCATATTGTCGAAGCACCGCGCCAGCATGGGGTTGGGCGGTGCTGCGACGCAACACTAATCGGCTCATTCCCTAAATCCTCCCCCGGATTTTCCGGGGGAGGGGGACCACACGAAGTGTGGTGGAGGGG
>JBEVDE010000240.1:0-20590 GCA_040514175.1 Allosphingosinicella sp.
CATGACGAATGCAACGGCTCCGACGTGTTCGGCTCCGACATCTGCACCTGCCGCCCCTATCTCACCCACGGCATCGAGGAGGCGACCCGCCAGGCGCAGGCGGGCGGCACCGGCCTTATCGTCTACAATCGCAAGGAGGGCCGGGCGCTCGGCGAGGTCACCAAATTCCTCGTCTACAACGCCCGCAAGCGGCAGCCCGGCGGCGACCAGGCGGCGACCTATTTCGAGCGCACCGAATGCGTCGCCGGAGTCCAGGACGCGCGCTTCCAGCAGCTCATGCCGGATGTCATCCACTGGCTCGGGATCACCCGCATCGACCGCTTCGTGTCGATGTCGAACATGAAATACGACGCGCTCGCCTCGGGCGGGGTCGAGATCGGCGAGCGGGTGCCCATTCCCGACGGGCTGGTTCCGCCCGACGCCAGCGTCGAGATGGAGGCGAAGAAGGCGGCCGGCTATTTCTCCCACGAAAAGCCGCCTTCCGAGGACGAGCTTCGCGGAGTCGTCGGGCGGGATCTTGGGAAGTTCTAGGGTGACCGGCTGGAATCGAAGCACGCCGGCTGTCGCCAGCTCATCCTCCCCGCACGCGACAATTGTCCCCCTCCCCATCTCCGATGGGGAGGATTGATG
Organism: Allosphingosinicella sp.; assembly: GCA_040514175.1. GTDB lineage: Bacteria > Pseudomonadota > Alphaproteobacteria > Sphingomonadales > Sphingomonadaceae > Allosphingosinicella. The sequence goes on from JBEVDE010000240.1 coordinate 631, forward strand.
CCCGCCGAGCCCGCCCTCCTCGCCCTGCTCAGCGCCGCCGCTGTGCGCGAGCGGGCGCATGAGATGCTGGAGATCGCGCTCGAGGGCGGGGTCGAAGGCTGGAGAGTCGATCTCGACCGGCTGGACGACGCCGCCGAGCTCACGGCGAAGGTGACCCGGGAGGCCTATCCCGATCTCGCCATCCCCTTCCATGCCCGCTGGCGGCATTTCGTCGCCGGCGAGCCCCGCCTGCCCGAACAGGACAAGGCGGAGCGGGCGCGGGCCGCTTTCGACCTCGTCATCCTCTCCGTCCTGCTCGACGCCGGCACGGGCCCGGGCTGGCGCTTCGCCGACCCGGTGAGCGGCGGGACATTCGCCCGGTCCGAAGGGCTGGCCGTCGCCAGCCAGAGGCTGGTCGAGAGCGGGGCCCTCGGCACGGACGGCGCGGCGCTGGCGGCGCTCGACGGCGAGACCCTGGCGCGGGGCTTCCAGGTGAGCGAGTCCAACCCGCTCGCCGGCCTCGACGGCCGCACCTTTCTGCTTCGGCGTCTCGGCGCGCAGGCGCTGGCCCGGCCGGACCTGTTCGCCGCCGCCGGCGCGCCGCGGCCGGGCGGCCTCTACGACGCGCTGGCGGCCCGCGCCTCGGGCGGGAGGCTGCCGGCGCCCGCGATCCTCGAGCTCCTGCTCGAGGCGCTCGGGCCGATCTGGGCGGACCGGCTGGTCGTCGACGGAGTCGCGCTCGGCGATTGCTGGCGGCATCCGGCGATCCGCCGGTCGGATTCGACCGACGGCCTCGTGCCGCTCCACAAATTGTCGCAATGGCTGGCCTATTCGCTGATCGAGCCGCTCGAAGCCTCCGGGATCGAGGTGGTCGACGTGGACGGCCTCACCGGCCTCGCCGAATATCGCAACGGCGGCCTGTTCGTGGACATGGGCGTGCTCGGCCTCACCGATCCGGAGGCGGCCGGGCGGACTCACCTCGTCTCGGACCCGCTGATCGTGGCCTGGCGGGCGATGACCGTCGCCCTGCTCGACCTTATGGCGCCGCGGGTGAGGACCCGGCTCGGCGTGAGCGACGAAGACTTCCCCCTCGCCCGGATGCTCGAAGGCGGCAGCTGGGCGGCGGGCCGCCGGATCGCCGCCGGGCTTCGCCCGGGCGGCGGCCCCCCTTTCACCATCCTCAGCGACGGAACGGTATTTTAGATGATTGCCATGGACGGACTGACGATCGTCAACCACCCTCTGGTGCAGCACAAGCTCACCATCCTTCGCGACAAGAGCAGCTCGATCCTGCTGTTCCGGACCGTCGTGCGCGAGATCGCGACCCTGCTCTGCTACGAGGTCACCCGCGACCTGCCGACCGACCTGGTGCGGATCGAGACCCCGATCGCGACGACCGACTCGCCCGCCATCGCCGGCAAGAAGCTGGTCTTCGCGCCGATCCTGCGCGCCGGCCTCGCCATGGCCGAGGGCATGCTCGACCTCGTCCCCTCGGCCCGGGTCGCCCATATCGGCCTCTACCGCGAGCCGGTCAGCCTCGAATGCGTCGAATATTATTTCAAGACCCCCGACGACGTCGGCGAGCGCCTCGTCATCATCGTCGACCCGATGATGGCGACCGGCCACACCGCCATCGCCGCCATCGACCGGCTCAAGGAAGGCGGGGTCCAGGACATGCGCTTCGTCTGCCTGCTCTGCTCGAGGCCCGGGGTGGAGGCGGTGCGCGCCGCCCATCCCGACGTTCCGATCTGGACCGCGGCGATGGACGAATCCCTGAACGATCACGGCTATATCGTCCCGGGACTCGGCGACGCGGGAGACCGAACCTACGGGACTCGCTGAGCCGGTCGCCCCGATAAAGTGGACGACATGGACGACATGCACACGGGGCGACTGCTTTTTGGTGTCCGAAACCGGACGAAGTGGACGAAGTGGACGGGACGGAGATGTTCTTTCGGCCGGGAGCGCCGGACCGAAGCGGACGCACGGGCCGACGGACGCGGGCGATCGCCTCATCCGCGCCGGTCTTGTGGAAAGTCCAGGTCCGCTCGACCCCGTCAGCATGATGGAACCTGCCGGTCTGCTCGATTCGCAAGGGTAGCTGGAGAACATAGCGGGAACATGCCTGCGGGTCAAGGCGCCCGCGGCTCAGCCGGCGCGCGGAGCGGCGATCCGCTCATTCCGTCGCGGGCATCGCGGACGACCAATGGATGTGGACGATCTTCCACCCCCCGTCCGGACCGCGGCGAAGGACCATCGTCTCGACCATGATGCGGTCGACGTCCTGGCCCCTGAACCGGCCTTTGGTGCGGCTCTCGCTGGCGATCAGGGCGAGGTCGGCGGTGGCCTGACCGGTGCGGCTCAGCCGCTTCGTCGACACGGCCTTCGAGAAAGCGGCGTCGGCGCCGGCATGGTGGAGCGCATATTCGGCTTTGGTCCGCTCGATGCGGCCGTCCTCGAAGACGATTGCGTCGTCGGCGACCAGCGCCAGCGCGGCCTCGGGGTCGCCCCGGCGGAGGGCGGCATGAAACGCGTCGACGGCGGCGGCGGCCGGGCGGGCCGGCTCGGGGAGAATTTCCAGCGCCGGTGCGGGCGACGCGACGGAGCCGGACGGCGCGAGCGCCAGCAGCATGACGACCGCCGCTCCGCGAAATGCAAAACCCACCATGACCTGCCCTTCCCACGAAGCGGCCGTTCTAGGCGGACAAGCATTTGTTTTTCAACATCCTCCGCTGCGCCCGACCCAACGCCCGCCGCAGCGATGACATAGGGTTGGACCGGGTCGCCTCCGTTGCGAAGCTGCCGGCGCAGCGCCCTTCAATTTCAACGCAACGACGCAACGGCACGACGAGGCTTCCGCCCTTCAATGAACTTTGCGCTCATCCTCGGGACTTCGGGCGTTCAATCACTGTCGCCAAGGTATGAGAAGTCGCACGGCCCCGGGGCGGCAGGGACTCGTTGCGTCGTCGCGTTTGATTGGCCTGCGGCCGACCAGGATTCGCGCCGGATGAACCCGCGCCCCCCGTGCAAAAATCGGTGTCTGACACCAAATTCTCGGTGTCTGCAAAAATCGGTGTCTGACACCGAATTCTACGGCTTTCCGAGCCAGGCAGCAATTTTCCAAGCCACTGAAAAACCGCGCTGGCCACACGCGCGCCCAAATTGGTGCCAGGCACCATTTTCACGCAAATTGGTGCCTGGCACCATTTTCACGCAAATTGGTGCCTGGCACCATTTTCACGAAGGCGGTTTGAGTCTGTCTGGACGACATTGAAACTCTTGTTCCCCGGCGGAGGCCGGGGTCCAGTGACACAGGCGGAACGACTGGATCCCGGCCTTCGCCGGGAAACGATTCAGCCCGATCGGGACAGACTCCAGGCGCTGGCAAAATGGAACGAGACGCCTCGCGCCGCGACTCATTGCCGGGGTCGGCCAAGTCTGCGACCTTCCGCCGATGAAGGGGCGCATCCTGATTCTCTCGGCGGCGGCGCTGCTTGCAGGCGGCGCGCAGGCCCGGCCGGGCCTGACGCGCGCTTCGCCGCGTCTCGCCCCGGAGCAGGCGGCGCCCGCCGAGCTTGCCGGCTATGCGGCGGACCTCCGGCGGACGTTCAGGGAGGCGTTCGACCCCGATGTGACCCTGCGCGCGCTCGTCCGCCCCTCGTTCGAAACCGAATATGCCGTCGGGCTCCGGCGGGGGGGCAAGGATATGAGATCTTCGCCCTGCGCCCCGGCCGGCAGGTGTGGAGCTACCAGTTGATCAGGCTGTACCAGTCGGGGCGGGCCGGAGTCATGATCATCGACGGCGCCGACGGCGACGATCCCGACCAGCTTTTCGGCGATCCCGGTTCGGAGCCTCGCGACGCCACGGCCGAAACCGTCGCCGAGCTCGAGAAGGGCTTGCCCGCCGATCCGGGCGACCTCCCGCTGACCCGCTGCGCGCTGGCGGTCGACGCGCCGACCGCAACCGCCCTGACGGCCGCCTGGCGGCGCATGCTCGGCTCGGTCCGGCAGGGCGACGAATTGCTCGCCGGCGCCGACGGTACATCCTACACATTCTCGATGGCGGCGGAGGGACGAACGCTCGCCGGCGAGACCTGGTCGCCGCGCCCGGACACAAGGCCTGGCCGGATCGCCCGCCTGGCCGAGGCGATGCGCGAATATTGCGAGACTCGCGAGGCTGGGCGATTGCCGGAAGTCGCCCGGCTCGCCCGGCGGCTGGGCGCTACCGGTTCCGCCGCCCCTCGATAAGCGTGTCGACCAGCGCGGGCTCCGCCAGGGTGCTCGTATCGCCCAGGCTTCCGAAATCATTCTCGGCGATTTTGCGGAGGATTCGCCGCATGATCTTGCCGCTTCGGGTCTTGGGCAGGCCGGAGGTGAAGTGGAGGATGTCGGGAGTGGCGATCGGGCTGATCTCGGTTCGGACGTGCAGGCGCAATTCCTTCTCGAGCGGCTCGTCGCCTTGCTCCCCCTCCATCAGGGTGACGTAGCAATAGATGCCCTGGCCCTTGATGTCGTGCGGATAGCCGACGACCGCGGCCTCGGCGACCTTGGGGTGGCTGACCAAGGCGCTCTCGATCTCGGCGGTGCCCAGGCGGTGGCCGGAGATGTTGAGGACGTCGTCGACCCGGCCGGTGATCCAGTAATAATCGTCCTCGTCGCGGCGGCAGCCGTCGCCGGTGAAATATTTGCCTTTGTAGGTCGAGAAATAGGTCGACACGAAGCGCTCGTGATCGCCGTAGACGGTGCGCATCTGGCCCGGCCAGGAGCGGGCGAGGCAGAGGTTGCCTGACGCCGCGCCCTCGAGCACTTCGCCGTCGGGGCCGACCAGCTGCGGCTCGACCCCGAAGAAGGGGCGGCCGGCGCTTCCGGGCTTCATGTCGTGCGCGCCGGGCAGGGTGGTGATCATGACCCCGCCGGTCTCGGTCTGCCACCAGGTGTCGACGATCGGGCAGCGGCGCTCGCCCACCACCTCGTAATACCAGCGCCAGGCCTCGGGGTTGATCGGCTCGCCGACCGTTCCGAGCAGCCGGATGGACGAGCGGTCGTGCTTGCGGACCGGCGCCTCCCCTTCGCGCATCAGCGCCCGGATGGCGGTGGGGGCGGTGTAGAAGATGTCGACCTTGTGGCGCTCGACCACGTCCCAGAAGCGGCTGAAGTCCGGATGGTTGGGAACGCCCTCGAACATCAGGCTGGTGGCGCCGTTCAGGAGCGGGCCGTAGACCACGTAGCTGTGCCCGGTGACCCAGCCGACGTCGGCGGTGCACCAGAAGATCTCGCCCTCCTTATAGTCGAAGACGTAGTGGAAGGTCGCCGCGGTCCACACCGCATAGCCGCCGGTGGTGTGGAGGACGCCCTTGGGCTTGCCGGTGGAGCCGGACGTATAGAGGATGAAGAGCGGGTCCTCGGCGTTCATCGGTTCGGGCGGGCATTCGTCGGGAACGAGCCCGGCCATGTCGTGAAGCCAATGGTCGCGGCCTTCGCTCCAGGCGATTTCGTTGCCGAGATGGCGGACGACGAGGACGGCTTCGACATTGCTTCCCTTGGCGAGAGCCGAGTCGACATTGGCCTTCAGGGGCACCAGCCTGCCGCCGCGGCGGCCGCCGTCGGCGGTAATCACGAATCGGCTTGCGCAATCCTCGATCCGGCCGTGCAGCGCCTCGGGCGAGAAGCCGCCGAAGACGACCGAATGGACCGCGCCGATGCGGGCGCAGGCGAGCATCGCCACCGCGGCTTCCGGAATCATCGGCATGTAGAGGGTGACCCGGTCGCCCTTGCCGGCGCCGAGCGCCTTCAGGCAATTCGCCATCCGGACGACCTCGCGATAGAGCTCGCCGTAGGTGAGGCTCCGCCCCGTGCCGGGCTCGTCGCCCTCGAACAGGATCGCTTGCCTGTCGGAGCGCGCCTCGAGGTGGCGGTCGACGCAATTGTAGCAGAGGTTGAGGATGCCGTCCTCATACCATTTGATCTCGACCGGATCGAACGACCAGTTGCCGGCGACGGCCGGCGCCCGGACCCAGTCGATCCGGCGCGCCTGCTCCGCCCAGAAGCTGTCGGGATCGTCGAGCGACTGGCGGTAGAGCCGCTCATAGCCGGCGGCGTCGACGTGGCTGGCCGCGGCCAGCGCGGCGGGAGGCGGAATACGGCTGTCCATAGGCCGTCCCTAAGCCCGGAGACGGCCGGCCGCAAAGACGCAAAATGTCCCGAGGGCTCCCCGGCGAAGGCCAGGGTCCAGCGGCGCGGACCTGCGAACCGGGCCCCGGCCTTCGCCGGGCAGCAAATGGTGGGCCCCGGCCTTCGCCGGGGAGCAAAATGTTTACCCGTCCCGGTTAAAGCGGCGCGAATGATCGAGGGGTGGGTGACAGCGATCGAGACGATGCCCGAATTGTCCGCGGCCACGGCCGCGCTTGCCCGCCGCCGTCCGGCGGGGCGCCCGGCTTCGGCCCCGGCCTCCGAGGCTTTGCCCTTCGCCCGCTTCTGCGAGGAGGAGGCGCTGGTCCGCTCCTGGCGGCGGCTCGAGGCGGCGGCCAAGCTGCCGATGCAGTGCCATTCCTTCGCCTCGGCTCTGGCCGGAACCCTGCTCGCCGACCGCCATATCGAGGTGTTCCACGTCCGGAAGGGCGACGACGTTTCCGCGCTCCTGGCCTTGTGCCGGGAGCCGGGACGATTCGCCCGCTGGACGACGGTCGCCGCGCAACAGGTGTGCGAGCCCGACGACGCACTCTGTCGCAACCCGAAGGCCGCCCGGCTGCTGGCCGACGCTATCGTCGGCGATTCGCGCGCGGTGGAGCTGGACCGGGTCCCGGTGGGCTCGGAGATGATCCCGGCCTTGCGAGCCGCGCTTCGCGGCAAGGGCTGGATGTCCGTGCGGCCGGCGACCCCGACTCCGACGATCGCCCTCGACGCGGGCTGGAAGGACCCCTCGTCCCGCTTCAATTCGGGCCGCCGCTCCGATTTTCGCCGGGCCGCCCGAAGGGCGAGCGAATTCGGCCGGGTGTCGTTCGAGGTCCTGTCGCCGGGGGCGGACGAGTTCGACGCCCTGTTCGACGAGGCGATCGGCGTCGAGGCGCGAAGCTGGAAGCGCGAGGCCGGGACCGCGATCGCCGTCGACCGGACCAAGGAGAGCTGCTTCCGCCATTATTTCCGCTCGGCCTGCGAGGAAGGCCATTTCCGAATCGCCTTCATGCGCATCGACGGCCGCGCCGTCGCCATGCAGATGGCGATGGAAAATCTGGGCCGCTACTGGCTGTTCAAGATCGGCTTCGACGAGCAATATGAGCGTTGCTCGCCCGGCACACTGCTGATGCTCCATACGATCGGCTGGGCCGCCGGCCGGGAGCTCGAGGCCTATGAGCTGCTGGGCAATCTCGAGCCCTGGATCGCGCAATTCTGGACCCGGGAGCAGCATGAGTGCGTCTGGGTCCGCGCCTATCCGTTCAACGCGCGGGGGGCCGTCGCCTTCGCCGCCGACGCCTTCGCGTCGCTGCGCAGGCGGCTCGCCCGGGCGCGCGGCTGATGCTCGGCCCGTGGGCCGCCCTGAGGAAGGCCCGTTACGCCCTTCCCCATCTGGTCGAGCGGATCGTCCCCGGTCCGGGGGCGAAGGCCGCCGGCCGGCGCTGCCGAAAGCTCGCCCGGCGGGGCCTTGCCGCGACTCCGGGCTATTTCCAGTCCGGCGGGGCGCGGCCGGAGGACATCGTCGCCGCCAATGTCGCGCTCGCCGGGCTTCTCGCCGGCCGCGAGGGCGACGCCTATCTGTCGGTGAAGGCTCCGCCGATGGCGTTCGAACCGGCCCATTTGCGCAAGGTCGCCGAAGCCGCGGCGGCGGCCCGCCTGACCCTGCTGCTCGACGCTCACGCGCCCGGGGACGCGGAGCGCACCCTGGCGGCGGTGTCCCGCCTCCTGCCGGACTTCCCGGGCACCGGCTTCGCCCTGCCGGCGCGCTGGCGCCGAAGCCTGGCCGACGCCGGGCGCTTCCGGGAAGGCACCGCCCGGATCCGGGTGGTGAAGGGAGAATGGGCCGATCCCGACCGGGACGCCGCCGACGTGGAAGCGAATTACCTGGCCTTGGTCGGCCGCCTCGCCGGCCGGGCCGCGCCGGTCGCCGTCGCGACCCACGACCCTCGCCTCGCCGAGCGCGCGCTCTATATGCTCCTCGATTCGGGGACGCCCTGCGAGCTCGAGCAGCTGCGCGGGCTGCCGGGGCGAAGGACGATGGCGGCGGCCCGGCGCCTGGGCGTGCCGATCAGAATCTATGTCCCCTTCGGTCCGGGCTGGTGGCCCTATGCGATCGACAAGGCCCTCGCCCGCCCCTATCTGCTGTCCTGGCTGATCGAGGACCGGCTGGGCCGGCCCCACCGGCCCCCTCTCCAGCACGAAACCGTTCCGGTACCGTATTAATTTGGACGGTGGCGCCCGCGGCCGGAACCCCGGCCACTTTCCGGCGGTTTAGCGGGGATCATGACGCCTCCGAACCAGTCTTCGCCCGCGGCCGACGCGCCCTCTCCGGAAAACGCCTCCCCGAACGGGATGTTCTTCGCCTCGAAAAGCGATCCGGGAACCGATCAGCTGACCGCCCTGATGCAGGTGACCGAGGTCGGGGTCTATCGCGGTCCGCATTATTACAGCCACACGCCGATGATCCGGATCCAGCTCGATCTCGGGCATCTGGAAGAATGGCCCAGCAACCGCATCCCCGGTTTCACCGACGGCCTGCTCCGCCTCCTTCCGGGGGTGGGCCGCCACGGCTGCTCGCTTCGGGTCCGCGGCGGCTTCGAGCGGCGGCTGCGCGAGGGGACCTGGCTCGGCCATATCGCCGAGCATATCGCGCTCGAGCTTCAGACCCTGGCGGGCTCGCGCGCCACCCGGGGCAAGACCCGGTCGGTCAAGAACCGGCCGGGAGTCTATAACGTCATGTTCGCCTATAATGAGGAGAAGGTCGGGCTGATGGCGGGGCGGGTCGCGCTCGAGCTCGTCCATTCGCTTCTCCCGGCCGACCTGCAGGGCCTGAGCGGCCTCGACCGGATCTTCGCGCTGGAAGGCGAATTCGATCTCGACCGCCGGCTCGACGCGCTGAAGCGGATGGTCCGCCGCAAGGCGCTCGGCCCGAGCACCAAGGCCCTGGTCGACGAGGCGGAGCGCCGCGGCATCCCGGTGATGCGCCTCGACGAGAGGAGCCTTCTCCAGCTCGGCCACGGCCGCCACCAGCAGAAGATAAGGGCCTCGATCACCGGCCAGACGTCGCTGGTCGCCACCGACCTTGCCGGCAACAAGGACATGACCAAGAAATTGCTCGACGAGAGCGGCGTGCCGGTGCCCCGCGGGATCGTCGTCCGCGACGCCGAGGAGGCGGTGCGCGGCGCCCGGCGGCTGCGCTTCCCGCTGGTGACCAAGCCGCTCGACGGCAATCACGGCCGCGGAGTGACGATCGGCATCATGGACGAGGAGCAGCTCCGCTTCGGCTTCAACGAAGCTTTGGCCCAGGCCAAGGGGCGCGACGTCATCGTCGAGCAGTTCTTCGAGGGCAACGACCACCGCATCCTCGTCGTGGGCGGCAAGATGGTCGCCGTCGCCGAGCGGATTCCCGCCCAGGTGACCGGCGACGGGATCAGCAGCATCCGCCAGCTCGTCGCCGAGGTGAACCGCGATCCGCGCCGGGGCGAAGGCCATGAGAACGTCATGACCCGGATCCGGATCGACGCGCATGTCGAGGAATTCCTCGCCCGTTCCGGCCTCACCCCCGAATCCATTCCCGAGGCCGAGGCCATCGTGCCGCTGCGCGCGACCGCCAATCTCTCGACCGGCGGCACCGCCATCGACCGGACCAACGAGATCCATCCCGACAATGTCGAGATCGCCCGGCGGGCGGCCCTGATCATCGGGCTCGACGTGTGCGGAGTCGACTTCGTCTGCCCCGACATCAGCCAGTCGGTCCGCGAGACCGGCGGCGGAGTGATCGAGGTCAATGCGGCGCCGGGCCTGAGGATGCATATCGACCCGTCGGAAGGGGCGCCCCGCGACGTCGCCAAGCCGATCATCGAGATGCTGTTTCCGCGGGGCGGCGCGTCGCGCGTGCCGATCATCGCCATCACCGGCACCAACGGCAAGTCGACCGTCGGGCGAATGACCAAGCATATCCTGCGCTATACCGGCTGCACGGTCGGCCTCACCTCGACGACCGGAGTCTATGTCAACGACATCCTCACCCACGAGGGCGACGCCACCGGTCCGCGCAGCGCCCGGATGATCCTTCGCGACCCCACGGTCGAGGTGGCGGTGCTGGAGACGGCGCGCGGCGGGCTGCTTCGCGAAGGGCTCGCCTACGAGCGGGCCGACATCGCCGCCTGCCTCAACGTCACCGCCGACCACATCGGGCTCAAGGGCATCGAGACGGTGGAGGACCTCGCCAGCGTCAAGCAGGTGGTGGTCGAGGCGGTTCGGCGCAACGGCCATGCCATCCTCAATGCCGACGATCCGCTGACCGTGAGGATGGCCCGAAGCGCCCGCGGCCGGATCGTCTGGTTCTCCCTGCTCGGCGGCGCCGAGATGTCGCCGATGCTTCGCGAGCATGTCGACGAAGGCGGCATGGCGGTGGTGCGCGAGCCGGGGCCCGACGGCGGCACGATCGTCCTCTACGACGCAACCCGCCGCGAGACGATCATGAAGGCGGGCGCGATTCCCGCCACCCTGCACGGCATGGCCGAGTTCAACGTCGCCAACTCGCTCGCCGCCATCGCCATCGCGCTCGCGCACGAAGTGCCGATCCTCACCATCCGCTCGGCCATGTCCCAGTTCATCTCGACCTTCGAGCAGAATCCCGGCCGGCTGAACGTCCACGACGCCCACGGCTTCCGGGTCATCCTCGACTATGCCCACAATGCCGCCGGCCTGGCGGCGCTCGGCAAGGTCGTCCGCGGCCTCAGCAACCGCTACAAGCGCACGATCGGAACGGTCTCCATTCCAGGGGACCGGCGCGACGAGGACATCGAGGAGATGGGCCGGATCGCCGCCGGCATCTTCGACGAGCTCATCTTCCGGGAGGATCCCGGGCTGCGCGGCCGCCCACGCGGAGAGGTGATGCACCATCTCCAGCTGGGCGCGCTCGAGGCGGGCCGCTCGCCCGACCATATCCACCTCATCGCCGGCGAGACGGCGTCGACCGCCGCGGCGCTGGCCCTGGGGCGGCCGGGGGACCTCATCGTCATCACGCCCAACGACATCAGCGGCACCTGGCAGCAGATCCACGACTTCAAGCCGGCCGCCGAACGCACCTCCGGCCGCGCCCCCTTCCTCTCGGCCGAATAGTGGTCGACGAAGGCCCGCGGCGCCGCGGCTGCCTGATCATCATCGGCGGCGGCGAGGATCGGGCGCCGAGCGGCCCGCGAGTGATCCTTCGCGAGATCGCCCGGCACGTGCACGGCGGCAAGCTCGTCCTCGCCACCGTCGCGAGCCATCGCCCGGAAGGCTATTTCGCCGAATATGAAAAGGCCTTCGCCGATCTCGGCCTGGGCGAGCTGGTCGAGCTCTATGTCGAGGAGCGAAGCCAGGCCCAGGACCGCTACAAGCTTTCGGTGCTCGACGACGCCGCCGGAATCTTCTTCTCCGGCGGCGACCAGCTGAGGATCACCAGCCAGATCGGCGACACCGGCATCGAGGCGAAGGTGCGCGCCCTCTACGAGCGCGGCGGAGTTGTCGCCGGAACCTCGGCGGGCGCCTCGGTGATGAGCGAGACGATGCTGATCAAGGGCACCAGCAAGATCACCCACCGCATCGGCGATCTCCACATGGCGCCCGGAATGGGGCTGATGCGCGACGTCATCATCGACCAGCATTTCGCCGAGCGCGGCCGCTTCGGCCGGCTGATCGGGGCCATCGCCCACAATCCGCGGATCCTCGGCCTCGGCCTCGACGAGGATACGGCGGCGGTGGTCGAGGGGGATTGCTTCAAGGTCATCGGCAGCGGCGCGGTCTACGTCGTCGACGGCTCGGACATCAGCTATTCCAACATCGCCGAGGCTCAGTCGCTGCAGGCTCTGTCGATGCACAACATGCGGGTCCATGTGCTGTCCGACGACGACAGCTTCGATTTGAAGGAAAGGCGGGCGATCCCGCCGAAGCGGGGCTGAAGGAGAGTATCGGCAGGCCGTGCGGAGCGGGCGCAACCTGATTCCCCCGCCGTCGTTGTGTTCCCCGGCGGAGGCCGGGGTCCAGGCTCCGCGCTCGGCGCTGCTGGACCCCGGCCTTCGCCGGGGAGCTTACCCCGAGCGCAAGATGCTCTAAGAAGAAGGAATGCGTTTGGACCAGACAGCCCAGTGGCAGCCGGCCCCGGCCGAGTATCAGGCCCCGGGAGGCCCATTGCAGCCACCGCCGCCCGGACCGCCGAGGCGGGCCTGGTACAATCCGCTCCGCTGGGGCTGGAAGCGGATCGTCCTCGCCCTCCTCGCCCTGTTCATGCTGATCGTCGCCTGGCTGGCGATCACCGCGCCGCTCTCCAAGTCGCTCCAGCCGATCGCCGCGCCGAGCATGACCCTCGTCTCGGTCGAGGGAACGCCGATCGCCCGGCGCGGCGCCGACATTCGCGAGCCGGTGAGGATCGCCGCGCTTCCAAAGCATGTCCCGAACGCCTTCATCGCGATCGAGGACAGGCGCGTCCACAGCCATCTCGGGATCAGCGTAAGGGGCATCGCCCGGGCCGCCTGGCGCAACCTCGGCGCCGGCGGAGTCCGCGAGGGCGGAAGCACGATCACCCAGCAGCTCGCCAAGATCTCCTTCCTCAGCGCCGACCGGACCGCGGCCCGCAAGGCTCAGGAAGTGCTGATCGCCTTCTGGCTCGAGGCCTGGCTGACCACGGAGGAGATACTCGAGCGCTATCTCTCCAACGTCTATCTCGGCGACAATACCTACGGCCTTCGCGCCGCCTCCTGGCATTATTTCAGCGTTCCGCCCGAGAAGCTGACCGTGCCCCAGGCGGCGATGCTGGCGGGAATGGTGAAGGCGCCGTCGCGGCTCGCGCCCACCCGCAATTACAAGCAGGCCCGGGAACGCGGCCGGGTCGTCATCGCCGCGATGATCGACCAAGGCTTCATCACCAACCGCGAGGCCCGGCGGCTGAAGCCGGCGCAGCTCAGGGTCGAGCGGCTGAAGCAGGTGCCGACCGGTACCTATTTCGCCGACTGGGTGCTGCCCATGGCGCGGGCGCGCGGCGAAATCGGCTATGGCGACCAGGAGGTCCAGACGACGCTCGAGAGCCGGATGCAGAAGCTGGCGCTGCAGACCGTCGGGCGGGCCGGCCTCGGCCGGGCGCAGGTCGCTCTTGTGGCGATGCGGCCCGACGGCCGGGTCGTCGCCATGGTCGGCGGCCGCGATTATGCTCGAAGCCCGTTCAACCGGGCGACCCAGGCGCGGCGCCAGCCGGGCTCCGCCTTCAAGCTGTTCGTCTATCTGGCGGCGCTGCGCGCCGGCATGACTCCGGACAGCCCGATCGCCGACACGCCGCTTCGCGTCGGCGACTGGCAGCCCAAGAATTACGGCGACCGGTATCGCGGCACCCTGACCCTGCGCGACGCGCTCGCTCTGTCGAGCAACGTCGCCGCGGTCCGGCTGTCCGAGCGGGTCGGGCGGCAGAACGTCATCGCCGCCGCCCGCGATCTCGGCGTCCGGAGCCCGCTCAACGACAATCCAAGCCTCGCGCTCGGCACTTCGGGAGTCACCTTGCTCGAGCTGACCTCGGCTTATGCGGCCGTCGCCGCCGGCGCCTATCCGGTCCGGCCCAAAGGGCTGGAAGACGAAGACAAGCCCTGGTGGCAGCGCCTGTGGAACCGGGCGACCGGCCAGAGCGGCGACCCCGCCTTCGAGGAATTGCGGGAGATGCTCGGCGCCGTGGTCAGCCAGGGCACCGGCCGCGGCGCGGCGCTGGCGGTCCCCGCCTTCGGCAAGACCGGCACGACCCAGGACAGCCGCGACGCCCTGTTCATCGGCTTCGCCCAGGACCTCGTCGTCGGGGTCTGGGTCGGCAATGACGACAACAGCCCGCTCGCCGGACAGATTGCCGGCGGCGGCCTGCCGGCGCGAATCTGGCGCGACTTCATGACCCAGGCGGTGGGAACGGCGCCCGCGCAGAAACTGGCGCCGCCGCTTCAGGCGCCGGTCCCGGCCACGGGGCTCAACGGCTCGGTCACCCTGCCGATCGAGGGGACCGGCTACGAGCTTGGCGTGCAGGTGGACGAGAATGGGATCGTCGTCTCGGCCCAGCCGGGCGAGGAGGCGCCGGCGGACAGGCCCGAGGACGAGCGGCCGGCCCCGGCCGTCGCTCCGCCGCCTCCGGCGCCGGACGACGAACCGCCGCCCGAGGATGGGGACGGCACGCTGTGACCTATTCCCCTCCCTGCCAGGGAGGGGTTAGGGGTGGGTAGGCGAGCGTAGCGAGACTTTTACGGCTTCGGAGTGTCGGCCGCCTTCGGCGGACCCACCCCCGGCCCCTCCCTTACAGGGAGGGGAGATTAGACGGCCGTCGTCGTCGCCGTCCGGGCGCGATTGCGGCGGTCCCACAGCTTCTTGGCGACCCAGGCGCCGCCGACGGCGAGCCCGACCGGGCCGAAGGCGCGGCGCGCCAAGGCCGGCGCCAGAGCGCCGACGAGAAGGCCGGTGCCGCCGTTGTAACGTCCCGCCAGCTTGCGTCCGAGGACCGCTCCCGCGATTTTGCCGATCATTGCTCAACTCCTTGAATAGGTTCGGGGGCAGAGCGCTGGAGAGGCGGAGAGGTTCCGCTCCTTCTCCCTCTCCCGCTTTCCGCGGGAGAGGGGTTTCAGTCCAGGAACAGCTCCGCCGCCGCCTCGACGATGGCGTCGACGTCGAGCCGGTACTCGCGATACAGGTCCGGAAGCGTTCCGGTCTGGCCGAAGCGATCGATGCCGAGCGGGCTGACCCGGTGGCCGAGCACTCCGCCGAGCCAGGACAAGGACGCGGGGGCGCCGTCGAGCAGGGTGACGAGCCCCGCGCCCGGCGCGAGCGGCGCGAGCAGTTGCTCGGCATGGCTGGGCGCAATCCCCTGCCCGCCCCAGCGGCCGCGCCGGCGCTCGCTCCAGCCGCGGTGGAGGAGGTCGGGCGAGGTGATGGCGAGCAAGCCGAGACCGGGGACGTCGTCCTTCAGCGCCTCCCAGGCGGCGAGCGCCTCGGGCGCGAGGGCGCCGGAATAAACCAGGGCCGCCTCCGATCCCGGCCCCGGCTCGCGCAGCCAGTAGCCGCCGGCCAGCGCTCCCGTCTCCCAGAGGTCATCCGGCCGCTCGACCTGCGCGATGGTCCGGGTCGTCAGGCGCAGGTAGACGCTCTCGCCGTCCGGCGCCTGGATCAGCCGGAAGGCTTCCGCCATGAACAAGGCGAGCTCGTCGGCGAAGGCGGGCTCGTAATGCCTGAGGCCCGGCTGGCCGAGCGCGATCAGGGGCGGGTTGATCGACTGGTGGGCGCCGCCCTCGGGACCGAGGGTCACGCCCGACGGGGTCGCGACGAGCAGGAAGCGGGCGTCCTGGTAGCAGGCGTAGTTGAGCGCATCGAGGCCTCGGGCGATGAACGGGTCGTAGACGGTGCCGATCGGGAACAGCCGGGTTCCGAACAGGTCGCCGGCGAGGCCGAGGGCGGCGAGCATCAGGAACAGATTGTTCTCGGCGATGCCGAGCTCGATATGCTGGCCGGCGTCGGTGGCGCCCCATTTCTGGGCCGAGGGGATCTTCGCCGCGGCGAAGACGTCGGCCAGAGCGCTTCGCCGGACCAGGCCGCGCTGGTTCACCCAGGCGCCGAGATTGGTCGAGACGGTGACGTCCGGCGAGGTCGTGACGATCCGGTCGGCCAGGCCGCCGCCGGCCCGGCTGAGGTCGAGCAGGATGCGGCCGAACGCCGCCTGGGTCGACTGCTCGTCGCCGGCGGGCGCGGGGATCGCCGGCACCTCGACCTGATGCCAGGGCCGCTCGCGCTTCGCCCGGGCGATGCGGCTGTCTTCGACCAGAGCCTTCACCGTCTCGGCGCTGTTGCCGCCGAGACCGGCCCACGGCTCCCACTCCTCCCCTTCCGTGATCCCCAGCCGCTCGCGCAGGGCGGCGATCTGGCCGGGGTTCATGAGGCCGGCATGATTGTCCTTGTGGCCGGCGAAGGGCAGCCCGAAGCCCTTGATCGTATAAGCGATGAACAGGGTGGGGACGTCGTCGCGGGCGCCGTCGAAGGCCTCGACCAGGCTGGCCATGTCGTGGCCGGCGAGGTTGGTCATCAGCGCGGCGAGCGTCTCGTCGTCGCGGGCGTCGAGCAACGGCTTCGCGTCGGGCGCCTCCTTCACAAGCCGCTCGCGCCAGGCGGCGCCGCCGAGATAGGTGAGCGCGGCATAATCGGCATTGCCGCAATCGTCGATCCAGGCCCGCAGAGCGTCGCCGCCCGGCTCGCCGAACGCGGCCTCCAGGGCCTTGCCGTATTTCAGGGTCACCACCCGCCAGCCGCAGGCGGCGAAGATCTCGTCGAAACGGCGGAACATGCGCTCGGCGGTGGTCGCGTCGAGCGACTGGCGGTTGTAGTCGACGATCCACCAGCAATTGCGGATGTCGTGCTTATAGGCCTCGATCAGGCATTCGTAGATATTGCCCTCGTCGAGCTCGGCGTCGCCCATCAGCGCGACCATCCGTCCCGCCTCGGCCGGCGCCATCTCGCCATGGGCGATCAGATAATCCTGGATGAGGCTGGCGAAGGCGGTGATCGCGACCCCGAGGCCGACCGAGCCGGTCGAGAAATCGACCGGGATCCGGTCCTTGGTCCGGCTCGGATAGGATTGCATGCCGCCGAAGCCCCGGAAATTCTCGAGCTGCTCGCGGCTCTGGCTGCCGAGCAGATAATGGATGGCGTGGAGGACCGGCCCGGCATGGGGCTTGACCGCCACCTTGTCGTTGGGGCCGAGCGCGTGGAAATAGAGCGCCGCCATGATCGCCGTCATCGAGGCGCAGCTCGCCTGGTGACCGCCGACCTTCAGCCCGTCCGGGCTCTCCCGCAGATGGTTGGCGTTGTGGATCGTCCAGGCGCTGAGCCAGCGCAGGCGTTCTTCGAGCAGGCGGAGCGCATCGAGATCGGGCGCGGAGGTCTTCTTCAGCATGGCCGCGGCCATAGCGAAAAGCGACAAGGGCGACACCTTAGTTTCATAAGGTTCGGCTTCCCACGGGAGGGATTTTTCCGCCCTTCACGATGTCGCCCTTGTCGTTCTTCGGGCCGTACAGGGCGTCGAGCATTTCGTCCGAGGCGAGGCGGCGGGCGGCAGGCGTCGGCGCCCCGCGCACCGCCGCCGCGCCGCGCTCGGCAATGGCGACGGCGTCGGCCCCTCGCGGACGCGTGAAGCGTGGCGGGGGCGGTGGAGAGCCGGCGGCGGAGCCGGGCCGCGGAAGCGGCAACCGGCCGGCCGCCCGAACCTGGCGAACGTGGGCGACGACAGCCTCCCAGGCGGCGGCGAAGCTCTCCGCGCCCGGCCGCTTCTTCAGCGCATAAGCGTTCTGCCGGTTCTTTCCGACGGATCGAGCCGCCTCTCCGGGGGTAAGGCCCCGCGACAAGGCCTCGATGAAGCGAAGCTGCATGCCGGGCGACCAGCCGTCGGCGCGATGGCGAAGCGGTACAGGGGTAAAGGCGATAACGGGCGGGCCTGACATGATTCGCCACTATAACACGACTCGAACAGATAGAGAACACTGAGTCGGGAGGATGGTCGGACTATCCCTAATTCAGGACATTGGCGTATAAGGGTCGCAGAGGAGCGGCCTTTTGACGAGCGAAACTCCACCTCAGAAATGGAAAACTCGCTTTAAGATCCTGTCCGGCGTCGTCACCCTGGCAGCTGGGCTGGTGGCCATATGGGCCTTCTTTTTCCCGCCGCCACCGCAGCCGCCTCCACCGCCGCCCGTCATCGACCTCACGACGCTGCAGCCAAGCAATTTGAGCATCGTGGACGCGACCATGCGAACCCAGACCCATCCGCGCACGATCCTGGGCTTCATTCCAGTGGGAAGAGATTACTTCAACCTGTACGATATCACTTTCAAGAACGCTGACGGAATCGCACGCGGGAATTGCGACGTGGTCGCGGAATTTTCCGGGCCCAAGGGCCACCGCGGCCATGGAGTGATCGTGCCGGGCCACTGGCCGGACTGGTATGAGAATCGACGCTCGCCTCAGTTCAATCTGCCGGCCGACCCGTCGTTCCAGCAGAGTTTTTTCTCCTGGCCCGATCATGACCGGCTAGCTCTCGCCCGGGTTCGCGTCCGGATCGCTTGCCAAAAGCCGAAGCTTCAGATTTCGCCATGGCGCGACGTCGATCTGAGGGAAGCGCATTGGCGGGACTGAACCAAAGGTCCAGATGGGCCTGATCTAGGTCAATCCGATCGGCCCGGGCGGCCTTGCGGGCGCGGCGGGGGGCATTAAGCTTGCGGCATGACCCCGAGCCTGCTTCTCGCCCTGGCCGCATCGGCCGCGCCGCTGGATCCGGCGTCGTTGTGGGCCGGTCTTGCCCAGGCTTTGGCCCCGGTGGAGGCGATGGGCGCCTGCGCCCACGCCCGACCGCGCTACCAAGACCGCTACCAAAGGACGTTCACCGCCTATGTCGAGCTGGAGGGCGCCGCCGAAGCGTTGTTCGGCCGCAAGCCGATGCTGGACCGCGCTGTCCTGCCGGCTACAGGGTGCAGCGAACGCGCCTTCGCAAAATATGAGGCTGCGGCCGGGGCCGGGCTCGGCACGGCCCGGCAGGCGCTCGGGAAGCTTGCCGTCCGGATGCCGGGCCTGTGGATCGGCACCTTGCCCGTCTGCCGGGACGACGTCGCCAGCGCCGTGGTCGAACCGCTCTACGAGGACGGGGCGATGTTGGGGCTGAGCCTGACCTTGCGCCCCGCCCTCAAGCCCAGGCTGCTGAGCGAGACTCAGGGACGGGTCGGCCTGACGATGAGCGTCCGGATCGACGGCGAAGCGGTCATGGCGCCCCGGCTTCACGAACCTCTCTCCGTCGGAGCGATGATGCTGACGGGCCCGGAGCGCAAAGCGCTGGAACGGATCCGCGCCGCGGCACTTCGGCCCTGCTAGCCGCCGCTGTCGTCGCGGCCGGCCTTGCGCCTTTCCTTCGCCAGGACGGAAATTCGGTGTCTGACACCAATTTTCGAAATTCGGTGTCTGACACCAATTTTCGCTGTTGGAGGAAACCAAGACCCGGATCGGCCTGACGATGAGCGTCCGGATCGACGGCGAAGCGGTCATGGCGCCCCGGCTTCACGAACCTCTCTCCGTCGGAGCGATGATGCTGACGGGCCCGGAGCGCAAAGAGCTGGAACGGATCCCCGCCGCGGCGCTTCGGCCCTGCTAGCCGCCGCTGTCGTCGCGGCCGGCCTTGCGCCTTTCCTTCGCGTGGTTGAGGGCGGCGACCCAGGCGGCGGTGAAGCTTTCGGCGCCGGGCTGCCGCCTCAGGGCGTAGGCCGTGCTCCGGCTCTTGCCGACGAGGCGCGCCGCCTCGTCGAGCGGCACTCCGCGGGCGAGCGCGGCGATGAACTCCACCTGCCGCTCGGGCTCCCAGCGGTGACTTCGGCCCCTGACCGAAACCGGGGTGAACTGGAGGAAGTCGGGCAGCGACATGACTAGAACATAACGAGAACATTAAACGCGGTAAAGCCCTCTCCGGGGCAAGCGCGGTCATTTGCCCGGGGCGGATATCTGTGCGTAGAATGTCACCGGGGAAAATCCGGGGGAGAAGATTCATGACCGACACGCATTCCGTCAGGCTTCACGGCGACGAGATCGATTACGGCCGGCTGACCGGCCTCGCCGGAAACTGGCACGGGGCGAACGGCTTCAACCTGATCGCGGTCCCCGATCAGAAGGGCGGCTTCGAGCTTTTGATCGACCCCTATACGGAGGATCTGGTCGTCACCAAGGTGCCCGCCACCACGCCCAACCGGGGCCTCGCTATCATCGAGAATATCCCCACCCTCCA
>JBEVDE010000464.1:0-16266 GCA_040514175.1 Allosphingosinicella sp.
TCGCCGCCGGCGGCCGGGGCGACGATCCAGCACTCGCCCGCCGCCGGAGCGGGAGGCGGAGCCGAGGCGGGCGGTCCCTCGACGGCGGGATGGAGCGCCAGGTCGATGCGCACCAAAGCTTCGTTGTGGAAGAGCTCCTTCTGGGCCTGGCCGGGAAGGATGAAGGGCAGCGCGAAGCGCGGTGTGGTGTCGGCCATGTCGCAATTCTCCTCAGTCCGTGACGAGCGTGGCGGGCCGGGACGGCGCCGACGTGCCGAGCTGGACGACCGCGACGCTCAGCGGCCCGCTCAGCCCGTCGGCGGCCTGCTCGGCCGCGCTGTAGAGATAGTCCGGCCCAGGAACCGTCAGGCTCCGCTCGAAGCCCTCGCCGGCCAGGCTCAGCCGATAGCTTTCCGTCTCCTCGCCGAGCGGGGTGTCGCTTCCGCTCAGCCAAACCCAGCCGGCACGGCTCCGCCGGACCCAGCTCAGGGCGAAGTCGCCGTCGGCGCGCCGCTCCGCCTTCAGGTGCACCGGCGCCGGCGGCCGCATCGACTCGCCCAGCACCGTCCGCACCGCGAGCACGCCCTCCGGGTCGCCAAGGCCCTGGCCGAGCAGCCGGGCCTCCCCGCCGAGCGACCCGAGCGGGGCCTCGACGGGCGCGAGGCTGTCCGCCTCGATCAGGACGAAAGGCTCGCCCGGCGCATGCAGGCCGGCCGCCCATTCCGTGCCGCGCCGGCCGCGCAGCAGCCGCGACAGCCGGAATCGGCGCCCGCCGAGCGGCTCGGCGATGCCGAACTGGATCATCTCGTCGCCGACCAGAGCGAGATTGGCGCCGTCGGCGAGCGCGGCGTCGCTCCGGCTCTCCAGCCACATCGCCGAGTTCAGAAGCTCGACCTCGAATCCCTCGCGCTCGTCGATCAGGGCCGAGCCGGCGGGCGCCGGAGCGCCGAGCGAAGTCCCGAGCACCGCGGCGGGCGCGGTCCCTCCGGCGGCCGACCAGCTTGCGCCGCCGTCGAAGCTGGCGATCAGCTCGGCCCGGCGCCAGCCCGGCTCCTCTCCCGCCGCCGCCGCCAGCAGGCGCGGCCGGGCCGGCAGCTCCTCCAGCAGTAGCGGCAGGTCGAGCAGAATGAGGGTCGTCGGGCCGTGGAGCAGGTCCGGCTGGTCGACCGGCCGGCCCGGACTCGCCGGCGCCGGCGCCGCCGGCCCGCCGGCCGGCAGGCCCCTCAGCTCCAGGGTCAGGACCATCCGGTCGAGGGTCCAGCGCTCGACCTTCCACAGGCCCGGGCGGCCGGCGATCCGGACCGGGGTCCCCGCCGGAAGCCCGAGGCGGGACCAGCCGAGATGAAGCCTGGCCGAGCGCCGCCCCGCCCAGAGCCTGTCGAGCCGGTCCGCGGCGAGCGCCTTGGCGGTCGCCGGATCGAGCGCGGCGGCGACGGCCCGGCGGTCGCTGAGCAGGGCCGCGCCGGGCCGGCTCGCCCGCTGCAGGCCGGTCTGATAGTCGCGGCCCGGATCGTGATAGGCCAGGCTCGCCTCCGCCGGCACCGAATCGCCGCTCCGCCGAAGCCACTCGCCGCGCCCTCCCGCGCCCGGCGCCGACGCTCCCAGCTCGCTCTCCTCGATCGGGACGGGCGTCGCGCCGCCGGCGGCGATCGCCAGCCTTTGCCCGTCGTCGACCAGCGACAGGGGCTCCAGCTCGGCAAGCGCGGCGATCGCGGCCCGGACGCTGTCCCCTCCCGCCGCATAGCCCGCCAGCGTCGCCGAATCTCCGGCCGTCGCCACGACATCGCCGAGCGCCGCCGCCACCGCCGCGACGCTGATCGCTCCGGCATCGGCCTCCACCTCGAAGGTGAGCGAAGGAATCCGGTTGCCGTAATCGGCGAGCTGGAAATCCTCGAACACCGCATAGGCGATGCCGCGATAGGCGGGCGCCTCGCCGGCGCCTTCGACCGAAGCGATCAGCGGATCGACCGCCTGGTCCTCGCCGCCGAGATGGAGCCGGTAGCCGGTCGCCGTCTTGAAATCGCCGGCGGCGCCGCGAAGCAGCTTGCCGTCGGCCCAGATCCGCCGGACCGCCCGGATCGCCCGCCCCGACAGGGCGACCGCGAAATTGGCCGAATAGCTGTAATTGACGGTCTTCGGCTGGCCCTTGCCGCCGCCGCTCTTCGAGCGTTCCTCCTTGAGGTCGGTCGCCCAGATCACCGTTCCGGCGACCCGCATCGTCCCGAACAATACAGGGATCTGGCTGCCGTAGCTCGACGTCTGCACGGCCAGTTCGCCCAGCCTCGGCCCCTGGCGCGGCTTGGGCGCGAACAGCCGTCCGTCGATCTGCTGGCCGACGATCGCGCCGATCGCGCCGCCGATGGGCCCGCCGATCGCGCTTCCCACGGCGGTCAGAACCAGGGTCGCCATATCCTCACTCTCCCTCGAAGAAGCGCCACGCCCCCGCCACCGGCCAGGGCACTGGCAACGGCCGCTCCACCACCCGGCGAAGGCCGGCATCGGCATGGACGAAGCTGTCCCAGGCCCGGATGACGATATGAAATTGCGCCGGTCCGGCCGCGCAGACGAGCAGGTCGCCGGCCGCCGCCTGCTCGACCGGGACCCGCCGGCAGCCGAGGTCGCCCAATCCCTGCTCGATCACCGCGAGATGCTGGCCGCGAAGCGCATAGTCGCGGCGCAGCCGTGCGGCCGGAACCTCCGCCGCCGCCGCCGCCGCTCCCACGCAGTCGAGGCCGGCCCCGGGGTCGCGGCCCTGGGGCCGGAAGCGGACGCCGACCAGCGCCCGCGCCCGCCGCGCGATCCGAATTCCTCTGGGGCTCATGTCACGCTCCCGGGTAGCGGGTCAGCAGGTCCATCCCGGGCAGATGCGGCTCGCCGCGGAAATTCTCGGCATTGGCGAAGCGCGCGCCGCAGGTCGCGAAGCTCTTGTCGCACCCCTGCCGGATCTCGACGAGATCGCCCGCCGCGGGTCCGAAGGGCGGCGGCTCCTGAAGCCGGAGCTGCGCGCCTTCCGAAGCGAGGATCGCGCTTTCGAGCCCGCTGTTCGCGCCTCCGATCCAGCGCAGCCGTCCGAACGCATAGGTTCCGGGCTCGTCCGCCTCGGCCACGATCACGACATCCTCGGCCGGCGCCGAGACCAGCCGGGTCACCCGCACCCGTCCGGCCATGTCGACCCGGCACCGCCGGTCGCCGAGCTCGGCCCGGCATTCGGGCGAGGTCTGCTCGGCCACCGCCCGCTCCAGCAGGGCGGCGGCGCCGCGCAGCTCGGCCTCGAAGCCGTTCGCTCTCACCGTCACGTCGCCGAGCTCGCCGCGGACGAGGTGGAGCCTCTCCCCGGCCGGAGTCTCCCAGTCGACCAGGAACAGGGACACCGCCGCCCGGTCCCACCGCCCGGCGGCAAGGTCGGCCTCGCCGATCGAATCGCTGGTCAGGGCGCCCGAGACGTCGAGCGTCGAAGCGTCGAAATCGTCCGAGACCGACACCGCCGAAGGCAGCATCCCCGGCGCCGCCCGATAGACGAGTCCGTCGATCGCCAGGTCGCGGTCATGGCTCGTGAACCCCAGGCAGACCCCGTCCCGCCGCTCGACCCTCCAGCAGAAGGCGAGACTCGTCAGTTCCCGCTCGAGGAAGGAAGGCATGGCAGTCTCCTTTGGATCAAAATCCTCCCCCGGATTTCCGGGGGAGGGGAACCATGCGAAGCATGGTGGAGGGGTACTTTTCCGACTCCGAAGAACCCCTCCACCGCACTTCGTGCGGTCCCCCTCCCCGCGAAATCGCGGGGAGGAATTCGGAAGGCTTACCCTTCCCTCACCTCGATCAGCGGCACCGACGGAATTTCCCCCGCTTCGAACGTCGCCCGGCTGACGCTGAGCCGGTCCTCGGCGAAGCGCACCGGCACATCGAAGCTAAAGCCCGCCGCGACCGCCTCCCCCTCGCCGGGCGGCTCGTCGAAGCTCACCGCCCCGAGCGGGCCCAGCGTCCAGCCACTCACCCTTTCCACCCCGCCGACCGAGACCCGAACCGACCCCGCCACCGGCCGGGTGATCCGCCTTTCCTGGCCGCCATAATGTTTCACCAAAGCGAATTCGGTCTGGACCCCGTCGCCCGTCCCGAGCGCCTGATCGGCCGCCCCCGGAGTCCCGGCCATGCCGTTGGAGCTGTGGTCGAACGGATCCTCGAAGCGGAATGCCTGCGCCGCGCCGCGCCGCGCGCGGAAGAAGGCGATCAGGGCATGGAGATCCGCCTCGCCCCGCACCCCCGGCCCGGCGTCGAAGCGGAGCCGCGCGTCCGCCCAGTCGCTGTTCCTCTGCTCGCCGCCCCCGGCCCCGGTCACGACCGCGGTCGAGAAGCTCGGCTCGACGCTCGCCTCCCGCCCGAGCGCCACCGGAAAGCGTAAATCCGCGAAAGCCTCCACGTCCCCGTCTCCCAAATCGAACCAGGTGAAACCATCGCGAAGCACCTGCGGCAGGGCCCAGACGAACACCTCGCCCGCGCCCCGCGCCCGCGCCGCCTCGATCGCCGCGGCGATGGCGTGCCATTGCGCTGTGTCTTCCTCGGCCAGAACGAAGCCGGCGAAATAATGCTGCCGCTCCGGCGGATAGCCGAGCCGGGCCTGGGCCGCGGCGACCCCGCGTGCGCTCGCCCCCTTATTGCCCCCGGTCACCCAGTCGTAATCCTCGAGCTGGAGCAGGTCGAAGGCCGGGCTCTCCCAATCCTGCGGCAAATTCGCGAGCTTGAGATAGGGGCCGTCGAGCACCGTCGGCAAATAGGCCAGCAGCAGGGTCTCCGCCTCGGGAGCGACCGCTCGCACCGCCGTCAGCAAGGCCGCCGTCGAATCCGCGAGCGCCGCTCCGGCCGAGTCGAGCGTCGCCTGCTGGACCGTGGTCAGCGGCCCCCGCACGTCGGCGATCGGCGCCGGCGCGAATTGGTCGACCGCCGCCGCATCGTAGAGGCAGATGCGCCTGTCCGGCATCACCCACCACCAGGGCTCGCCGACCTGAAACCGGACCTCCAGCCCCGCCGCCGCCGCGATCCCCGCGAAAGCCTGCGCCACCTGCCGCAGATAGGCCATCGCCCCCTCATGGGCCGGCGAGAGCAGGGTCGAGGGCGGCGACCAGCCGGTCAGCGCCGGCGACCCGTCCTGCGCCCTCTGCTTCCAGTCTCCCCAGACATGCTGGTCGAGCAATTCGTAGGAGAGCGACCAGATGAGCGCGTAGCCGAGCGCCCCGGCCCGCCCGGCGAAATCCGAATGCCAGGCGGCGCAGGGCGCGTTCAGCACGCCGCCCGCGAGGCTGACGTAGAAGCCGCCGCTGTTCGCCTCGAGCCGGAAATAATGGCTCATCCCGACATAATGGTTGATCGGCCCGCGATAGCCGAGCTGCAGGCAGTTCCTCAGCACCCGCTCCGGGGTCAGGTGATAGAGATCGTCATAGCCGGTCGCGATCCGGAGCCGGTGCTCCGGCACCAGGGTGTCGCCCACCGCCAGCACCGAGCCGGAGCCGTCGCAGGCGATCCCGCTCAGCTCCGCCCAGCCCTCCGCCGGAGCGGCCAGCGGCGCATCCTCATGGGCATAGCCCGGCGCCACCATCGACAGGAACATCCGGTCGACGTCGCCCGCCCAAACCGGATCCTCCCCCGCCCAGCCGCCCGCCAGCGCCGCGAAGTCGAGCTCGACGAGCGCATCCTCGGGAGCGCCGGCGGCATAATTCCACAGCCGCACATACCAGCTCCGCGCCGCGCCCGATTCGTCCCGCCCCTCGATCGTCAGGGTCGGCCCGTCGACGGCGTCCAGCCCCCTGATCCCCCCGCTCCGCCACCGGAAGCGGAGCCGGCAGGCGCGGAAATCGCGGCTCGTCTCGTAAGCCAGCAAAGGATGATCGAACCGGTCCTCGGCCTCCCAGATCAGGCCGGCGAGATCGTCCGCCTTGTAGAAGACGCAGTCGACCCGAAGCGCATCCGGAGCGATCGTCACCACCGAAGCCATCATCGGCCGCGGGAAATTGACCGTCCACAAGCGCGCATCGAAGCGCTTCACAGGCCCGACCTGCCTCGCCGCCCCGCGCGGCGCCAGCCAATGCCCCATGATCGTCCCTCCACGCTCTGAAAATCCTCCCCGGCATTTGCCGGGGAGGGGGACCATGCGAAGCATGGTGGAGGGGTCCTTTCTGAGTCCGTAGAACCCCTCCACCGCGCTTCGCGCGGTCCCCCTCCCCGCGAAATCGCGGGGAGGAATTTCGACAGCTAATCCTCGACCCGCATCAGCGCCTGCTTCACCGCCCTCGCCACCTGCCGGCCGGACCGCGCCAGCGCCTGCGGCGATTCCCCCGCCGGGGCGCTGATGGCGATGCTCATCCTTATCTCGCGGACCGCTCCGCGCCCCGTCTCGACCCGGCCGCTGGCGGTCGGAACGAACAGCTCCGGCCCGCGCTCGCCGACCAGATAGGGCCGCCCCGGCGCCACCGGTCCGCCCGTCGCCCGCCCCGGCGCTCCGAGCAAGGCGCCCAGCACCTGCGCCGCCGCCGCGAGCAGGCCGCCCTTGCCGCCGCCGCCCGACGCCGCCTCGAGGCCGCCGCGGATCGCCGCCGAGGCGATCTCCGCCATGGCCGCCAGCGCCACCCGCTTCAGATCCTCGAAGCCGAGCTTGCCGGTCCGCACCGCCCGGACGAGCGCGGTCTCGAGCACCCGCCCGGCCCGTTCCAGCCCGTCGGCCAGCGGCCCTTCCAGCTGCCCCTTCATCTCCGCCACGTCGCGCGCGAACGCGCCGGTATCGGCCCGAACGCTGACCAGCAGCCGCTCAATCTCTTCATCCATCCCGATATCCTCCCCATCGCAGATGGGGAGGGGGACCAGGCGAAGCCTGGTGGAGGGGTGCCCGCCCCGATCTGTGAAAATCTAATCCGGAAACCGCTTCATTAACCGTTCGAGGTCCGCCCGCCCGGCAGGCTTGAAATCCTCCCCGACCATCGCTCCGAGCACCGCCCCGAGCTCGGCCGGAGTCGCCCGCCAGAACTCGTCCGGCCGCCACCCGAGCAGCGCCCCCGCCAGCCCCGCCAGCCGGGCCGCGCCCTCGCTGAACTTCGCTGACCCGTTCATGCTGAGCCTGTCGAAGCGCCCTGCAATATCTGCCCGAGCAAAACCTTCAGCACCGGGCTCACCCCCGCCAGCCCGCGCTCGACGATCGCGGCGCCGATCCGCGCCCGGCTCAGCCCGTCCGGCCGCCCGTCCGCGCAATGCCAGAACAGCGCCGCCATCTCGCTCACTCGAAGCCCGCCGGCCGCCGCCCGCTCGACCAGGGCGAAGAGCGGCCCCAATTCCTCCTCGGCGGCGACCAGCGCCTCGAAGCTCGGCCGGAGCTTCAGCGCCTCGCCGCCGACGAGCAGCGCCGCTTCCCCGCGGGCCGGGTTCGCCGGCGCGCTCACAACGCCGCCACCGCGCCCGAGCTTTCCAGGCTCAGGGCGTAATTGCGCTCGCCATTGTAATCGCCCGAATAGTCGAGCCGGGTGACGAGGAAGCGGCCGCGAAGCTTTTCGCCGCTCTCGAAGCTCAACTCGTAATCGTCGATCTGTCCGGCGAGCGCGTTCGACTTGATCCGTATCTCAGCCGCGGATCCGGTGAAGATGCCGCTAGCGGCCACCGAGATCGAGCGCACGCCCGCGCCCGACAAAAGCTCGCGCCAACCGCCCGAGTCTTTGCTGGTCACGTTGACCGCCTCGCCGTTGACCGAAAGCTGAGTCGTCCGCATCCCTGCTACGGTCGCGAAAACCGGCGGTTCTCCGCCATTTCCGACCTTCAGCAAGAAAGCGCTTCCCTTTTCCGCTCCCATCGATAATCTCCCTTCGTCTCAAACTGTTGCACTGGAATTCGGGATGATTTCACAAGTGCTGCTCATCGCCTTGCTGGCGTCCGCCCAGGGCAATCTCGCTTCGGCCCGCACCACTTATTCCAAATGCCTCGGCGGCTTCGCTCGGGCGCAGGTCAAGGAGGGCGCGGACGAGGCCGCCTTCCAGGCGAAGCTCGCCACCGCCTGCAAGGCGGAGGAGGCCGCCTTCCGAGCCGCCTCCATCTCCACCGACGTCTCCGCCAAGATCGCCCGCGCGACCGCCGAGCGGAACGCGACCGAGGAGATCGGCTACATCCACGAAAATGCGGTCGAGACCTTCAAGGCCAGCATGCCCACGCCGCAATAAGGTTCAGCCTCCCCTCCCTGAAAGGGAGGTGCCGGGGGTGGGTAGGCGAGCGCAGCGAGCCTTCATTCTGACTCGGAGTTTCGGCCGCCTTCGGCGGACCCACCCCTGGCCCCTCCCTTCCAGGGAGGGGACTCAGTCCTCCGCCAGCAGCCGCGCCCGAGAGTCGATCGCCACCGCCCAGCCCGCCCGGCCGCCGCGTCCCTCGGCCACCGTCCGCCGCCGCACCAGCGCCAGCGTGACCAGCCGCCACCCCTCCACGTCCAGCCCCGCCGCGATCGCCGACTCGACGACGTCGGCGAAGGCTTGGGCCCGCTCCGGCCGCTCGCCGGAATCGCGCAGGATCACCGCCAGCCTGAGCTCGCGCCCGGCGCCGCTCTTGTGGCCCCAGTCGGTCTCCGGCCCGCACTCGACGACGGCATGAGGGTAGGCCGCCTGCAGCGGCGGCCCCGGATAGACTCCGCCCAGCTCGAGCGCCGCCAGCGCCTCGATCGCTGCGGTGGCGAGCGCCGCGCCCGCGCCGCTCACCGCCGCCTCCCCGAAATCAGCCAGCGCAGCTCGGGCTCCAGGGCGAAGCGGCGCTCGAGGCCGCGCCCTTCGAGCGCCACCCCGTCCTCCGTCTCGCCTATCCGGACGCCGTCGGGCGCCTCGTCGCGAAGCGCCTGGGCAAGCTCGGCCCGGCGCGCCCGCGCCGCTTTCCGGGCCAGCGCCGCGCCGTGGATCATCAGCTTTTCGAACATCGTCTTCTCCCTTAACGCAGGCGCAGCCGGCGGAACGGCCGCCACAGAGCGGCGACCGCCGCCGGCGGCTCGATCGGGCGCGGCCCTTCCACCGCCCGGTGGATGTAGAAATGCGCCGCCAGCCGAGTGACGCCCTGGCGGAGCGCCGCCGGAAGCTCGTCCCAGGCTGTGGCGAGGCCGGCCTGGTAGCCGACCCGGATCCGCCGCGCCTCGCCCGGATGGGTCAGCCTCGCCCAGCCGTCGCCTCCGGAGTCGATGTCGATGCCGTAGTCGGCGCTCGCCAGCGGCTGCGCCGTCCCGTCGTCGGCAAGCGCCTCGACGAGGGTGATCGCCCGCACCGGCGCCCGCGTCAGGCGCTGCCACGCCCGGCTCGCCGGCATCGTCTCGACGAAGCCGCGCGCGAGCAGGGCCCGCCCGGTGAAGCCCTCGCAAAGCTCCGCCGCCGCCGCGACCAGCCCGGCGATCAGCGCGTCCTCGTCGGAGCGCTCGACCCGCAAATATCCCTTCGCCGCCCCCGCCGCCTCCGGCGGCAGGACCAGCGCCTCGCCCTCGATCATGATGTCTCTCCCTGGATCCTCCCCATCGGGCTTTGCCCGATGGGGAGGGGGACCACCCGAAGGGTGGTGGAGGGGTAAATCCGGATCAAAGTACCACTTTGATCCGTGCCCCTAATCGGTGAATTTCAGAAGCTTGATCGCCTCCGAATTGACCACCTGGCCGCCGATCCGCTTGGTCGCGTAGAAATGGACGAACGGCTTGTTGGTGTAGGGATCGCGAAGGATCTGGGTCTCGGTCCGCTCGGCGATCAGATAGCCGACCCGGAAATTGCCGAACGCGAGCGACAGGCTGTCCGCCGCCACGTCCGGCATGTCCTCCGCCTCGACCACGGGATAGCCGAGCAACGTGTCGGGCTGCCCGGCGACCAGTCCCGTCTGCCACAGGAATGCCCCGTCGGCCGTCTTGAACTTGCGGATCGCCGACGCGGTCGCCGAGTTCATCACGAACGCCGCGCCCTGCCGGTAGGGCGGCCGAAGCGTCTGGACGAGGTCGATCAGCCTGTCGGCCGGATCGGCGCCGAAGCCGGCCACCTCTCCCGTCGCCAGATATTGCAGGGTCCCGAACGCCCGCAGAGAATCCCCCTGCGTCGAAGTCGGCCCGGCCAGGAAGCCCTTGGGCCGGTTGACCCCGCTTCCGGCGACGAAGGCCGAGCCCTCGGCCCGGGCGAACTCGGTCGCGATCTCCTGCGCAAGCCAGGCCTCGACGTCGAACGCGGCGTCGTCGAGCATCGCCTGGCTCGCCGCCGGATTGGCGTAGAGCTCTCCGAACGGCGGCGCGACCTCGATGAAATTGGGAGTCGCCGTTTCCGGCCTTCCCGCCGTCTCGCTGACCCAGCCCGACGGAGTCCCGCCCGCCGTCACCAGCTTGCGATAGCCGGCGCTGCCGACCTTGACGACGTTGGCGATGGCGCGGATCGGCGAGATCGAGGTCAGCAGCCGCCCGATTTCGGAGTCCAGTTCCTCCGGCACCGCATAGCCGCCCGCCGGGTCCGTCGTCCCGGCCAGCGCCTTGACCTCTATGCCGCTCTCCAGCCCCTTCCTCAGATAGCTCTCGACGAACGGCGAGCCCCCTGCCCGGGCCCCGCTCAGCGCCGGCCGGGCCGCCGCCAACGCCTGGGCGTCCATCCGGCTCTTGAGCTGAGCCATTTCGTCGCGCAGCTGCGCCACCTCCTGGTCCTCCCGCTCCAGCGCCTCGAACGACGCCTCCAGCGGATCCGCTTTCACTTCCAGCATCTCATTGCCTCCTCGCTTCAAAATGCACGTACGTGCCTCGTCATCCCGCGCTCGCGGGATTTCCCTTCTTCGCCTTCGCGATTTCGCTATTCTCGCGCCCGATGGTTCCGATCGACGATCAGCGGCAGCTTCAGCCCAGCCTGCTCCCCGGCGAGCGCCCGCTCTGGACGGGCCGGCCGCCGCGCGGCCTTCGCCTGCGCTGGGCCGATCTTTATCTCATCCCCTTCAGCCTGCTCTGGGGCGGCTTCGCCATCTTCTGGAACGTCATGGTCTGGACCACGGGCGCGCCCTTCTTCTTCGCCCTCTTCGGGCTGCCGTTCCTCATCGCCGGCCTCTATCTGATCGCCGGCCGTTTCCTCCACGACGCCTGGCTTCGCTCCAGCCTCCTCTACGCGGTGACCGACCGCCGGGTGATCGTCCTTCGCAGCCGCTTCGGGCGCGGCCTCAGCTCCGCCGATCTCGGCTATCTGCCGGCGCTCGAGTTCGACGAGCATCCGGGCGGCCGCGGCACCTTGCGTTTCAACACCGAACCGCCGCCGCCCTTCTTCGCCCGAAGCGCCGGGTGGAGCCTCTGGGCGCCCTCGATCGGCAAGAGCCTGATCTTCGACCGGATCGAGCGGCCGCGCCTGGTCTACGACCTCATCCGCCGCGAGACCGAGCGCCGCCGCTTCGAATTGACCGGAATGCCCTCCACCTCCCGCGCGTTCATCGGTTGACATGCGGCTCGACCGCGACGGCGCCCGGCTTTTCCCGGCCGCCTTCGGCCCGTCCCAAATCGCCGCGCTCCGCGACTCGCTGTCGCTGCCGCGGGGCCGCCCCGGCGCCCGCCTCGGCGCCTCGGCCGGCCTCGCCGCCCTGATCGGCGCCGCGGATTCGATCGCGTCCGCCCTCCTCGGCCCCGCCGCCCGCACCGTCGGCGCCAGGCTCTTCGACAAGTCCCCGGCCCGCAACTGGGCGCTCGGCTGGCATCAGGACCGGACGATCCCGGTCCGCGAGCGCCGCGATATTCCCGGCTTCGGGCAATGGACGGTGAAGTCCGGCATTCCCCATTGCGTCCCGCCCTTCGAGTTCCTCGAGCGCAGCCTCACCCTGCGGATCCATCTCGACCCCGCCGGCGAAGCCAACGCCCCGCTCCTCATCGCCCCCGGCTCGCACCGGCTCGGCAGGGTCGCGGAGCGCGACATCGCCGCCGCCGTCGAGCGCTTCGGCGCCTTCGCCTGCCTCGCCGAAGCGGGCGACGTCTGGGCCTTTCGAACCCCGATCCTCCACGCCTCGGACCGCGCCCGGGCGCCCGCCCGGCGCCGGGTTCTGCAACTGCTTTATTCGGCCGACGACCTGCCGGGCGGGCTCGAATGGAACGGGCTCTGATCCGCCTCGACGGCTCCTATTCCGACGGCGCCACAGGCTCCAGCGCATGCACCCGAGCCCTGGGCTGCATCGGCAAGGCCACCAGGCTGATCTCGACCAGCTCGACATCCTCGAGCTCGCGCGGCGCCGCTCCGCTCGCTTTGCGAACCCGGTAGCCGAAGCTCAGCCCCGCCACCGCGCCCTCGCGGAGCAGGATCGCCGCCTCGCGCCCCGCCGTCCCGCCCGAGAGCCGGGCGATCACCCGAAGCCCGCGCTTATCCTCTTTCAGATATTCGATCCGCCCGACCGGCCGCGCCGCATCATGCTGCCACAGCAGGGGCACCGCCCCCGCGCCCCGCCTCAGGCTCCGCTCGAACGCCCCCGCCCGGACCACGTCCCCGCCCCGGTCCGACCGGCCGAAGATCGCCGCATAGCCCGCGAACCTCATTTCAGCATCTCCAGCAGCCCGAGCCTGACGCTCATCCCGAGCACCAGCAAGGCGAGCAATATCCTCACCATCCAGCTCACCACCGCCTGCCACGCCGATTTCTTGGCGTCGCGCCAGGCCTGGAGGAGCTCGCGAAGCTCGTCCATGTCGCGCCGCGCCTTGCCGTCGCTCAGCCCCAGCGATTCCAGCGCCCGCCCCGCGCCCACCTCGCTCGCCTCCTCGACCAGCGCCCTAACCGTCACCAGCCCCGCCCCCTGCCCCTCCGCCTGGGCGACGAGCAGAGCGAGCATATTGTTGCCCTCATCCGTCATGATAATCCTCCCCTGAAATCCTCCCCTGAAATCCTCCCCGGCATTTGCCGGGGAGGGGGACCATGCGAAGCATGGTGGAGGGGTTCTTTCTGACTCTGGAAGACCCCTCCACCGCGCTTCGCGCGGTCCCCCTCCCCCGGAAAACCGGGGGAGGATTTAAGATCCGCCAAACCCCAGCATTTCCCTTTTCTCCTCGCGGGAGAGGAAGTCCGCCGCCGTGACCTGCGCCCACAGCCGCTCGCGGTCCTCGGCCAGCGCCGTCACCTGGTCGACGTCGAGCGCGAGCTTCAGCCCCGGCCACCAGGCCGAAAGCGCCGCCGCGATCCCGCCGAGCAATTTGTCGGCGAGCGGAAGCACGGTCAGCCGCCACAGCGCCCGGTTGGCCTCGCGATAATTGGCGTAGGTCGAATCCCCCGGCAGCCCGAGCAGCATCGGCGGCACTCCGAAGGCCAGAGCGATCTCCCGCGCCGCCGCCGCCTTCATCCCGGCGAAATCCATGTCGGCCGGGGTCAGGCTCATCGCCTGCCATTTCAGCCCGCCCTCGAGCAGGAGCGGCCGCCCGGCATTGGCGGTGCCGGCGAAGTGAAGCTCGAGCTCGTCCCTCAGCCGGTCATATTGCTCCGGCGCCAGCGCCCCGTCGCCGCCGTCGTGGGTCAGCGCCCCGGAAGGCCGGGCCGAATTGTCGAGCAGCGCCTTGTTCCACCGCGTCGCCTCGTTGTGGATCGCCACCGCCCCCGCCGCCGCGCCGAGGCAGCCCAGCCCGTAATGATCGTCGAGCGGATGCATCGCCTTGATATGGACGAGGCCCGGCCGCCCGAGCGCGTCGCGCGCCGCGATGCGCGCCTTCACCGGACCCGCCCGGTAGACATAGGCCGCCGGCCAGCCGCCCTCGTCCGCCTCGATTGTCACCCGCTCGGGCCTCAGCGCGAACAGCTCCGCCGGCGCCGCGTCGGCGTCGAGCAATATCTGGACGAAGGCGTTGCCGTGGAGGAGCAATTGCGCCGCCGCGGCGTCGAGCAGGCCCGGCGCGGCGAGCTTCAGCGCCCGCGCCGACGCCGCCTCCCCGGCCGCCCCGTCAGCCGCATAGACGGGCGCCCAGGCGACGCTCTCCGCGACCAGCCGCACCGCCCGCTGCGCCACCGGATTGCCGAGATAGGCCTCGCGCACCTGAGCCTCGTAATTGCGCGGCCACTCCCCATGCCCCGCCGCCCCCGCATAGCCGCGATGAAGCAACGGCCGCGCCGCCGGCGCCGCCTTCCGTCCGAACCACGATTTCATGGATGTTCTCCCGCCTCAAAGTCCTCCCCTGCATTTGCAGGGGAGGGGGACCATGCGAAGCATGGTGGAGGGGCCTTCCTGACTTTCGAAGAACCCCTCCACCGCGCGTCGCGCGGTCCCCCTCCCCGCGAAATCGCGGGGAGGAATTCTTTCCCTACAACCGCCGGATCCTCGGCTCCGCCCGCCGCCGGCCGAGCATCAGCTCGGTCATCGCGTAGACCATCGCGTCCGCCCGGTCCGGCGAGCGCCCCGGCCCTTGATAGCCGCCGCCATAAGTGAGCCCGGCAAGCTCGTCCTCGAGCGCCGGAAAGGCGCCCGCGAACCGGGCCGCGCCACGCTCGAACAAAGCCGCCACCGGCTCGGCCCGTGCCGCCTTTCCCTGCCAGGCGTGGACCAGTCGCACCGGGAGGCCGATATCGGCGGCTCGAAGCACGCTCGTCACCAGCGCTCCGCCCTGATTGCTCTCGGCCACCACCCGGTCGGCGCCCCATGCCTCCGCCGCCCACGCCACCCGCTTCGCCCAGGCGTCCGGGCTGAGGCCGGCGACGGTGGCATCGGCCAGCACATAAGCGTTCCCGTCCTCGCCGAGCGCACAGACGACGATCCCGCAGGCATCCCCGTCCTCCGTCACGGGCGGGTCCACACCGACGACGATTCGCTTCAACCCCTCTCCCTGCAGGAGGGAAGGGCTCACCCGGCGCCGCTCGATCAGCTCGCGCGGCCACAGGCTCCCCTCGACGTCCTCGATCAACTCCCCGTCCAGCTCCTGCCGCCCCAACCGGGTCCCGCCGTAATCGCGCTCGACGTCGGTGAGGAACGCGCCGGCGAGGTTGGCCGCATTGTCGGCCGTCCGCCCCCCGGTCCTGACCACCCCCGCCTGCGTGTAGAGCCTTCGCACCAGCGCCACCGGCCGGGGCGTGGTCGTCGCCACCGCCCGGGGCAGCGCTCCGCATCTCAGCCCGAACATCAGATTGTCCCACGCCGCCGGGCCGAACGGCCATTTGGCGATCTCGTCGCACCAGGCGAAATGATGCTGGGGCCCGCGCAGGCTGTCCGGCTCCGCCGCCGAATAAATCTGCGCCCGGGCGCCGCCCGGAAAGCGCAGCCGCCCCAGCGAAGGCTCCCAGACCGGCCTTTCGTCCTCGGGACAGACGGCGAGGATTCCGCTGGGCCCCTCCACCATCACCGCCCGGGCCTCGGCCAGGGTCGCTCCGACCATGGCGATCCGGTTTCGCCCGTCGGCCTTCGCCATCCGGCGCACCCATTCGGCCCCCATCCGGGTCTTGCCGAAGCCGCGGCCGGCGAGCACCAGCCAGGTCCGCCAGGGCAGATCGGGCTCGCTCTGCTTCTGGCGCTCCCATATCGCCCAGACATAGCGGACATATTTGCTCTGGGCCGGGGTGAGACTGGCCACCACCCGATCCCGCAGCCGCGGTTCGAGGGCCGCGATCTGCTCGGCGAGCGACCGCAGCTCAGGAGTCCTCATCGCGGACCTCCCCAGCCTTTGCCGCCGCTTCGGCCCTGATCTCCGCGACGCGCGCGGCCAGCTCGTCGAAGATCGCCTTGGCGTCGGGTTCGCGTTCCGCGTCGGCTGCCCGCATCCGCTCGACGCTCTTGCGGTGAAAGGCCAGCAGGCGCAGCGCCGTCGCGTCGTTGAACACCCGCGTCGTCGCCGTCTTGCACCCCTGGTAGAAGACGTCCTTGGGCGCGCCGAAACGGCAGCGCTCCACCATCTCCAGCTCGAGCAGCTCGTAACCCTCGCGCAACGCCTCGCCCCAGGCGGCCCGAAAGCCGGAGTCCCGCCGCCTCAGATCGTAATAGACCCGCGCCGACCGCCTGGTCTCGCGCGCCGACAGGGAGACGTTGCAGGTCCCGGCGAGGGTCAGGAGGAATTGCACGATCTCGGCCGGGGTCAGCGCCCTTGCATGCGTGCTTCGGATCTGCGGCCGCCCCCGTACCCGATCCCCGCGCCCCCGCTTCAGCTCCGTTCCCGGGGTTCCCGCCGCCACGAAACGCCCTCGCTCGCCGCGCAGGGCATGCCTTTTCCTCTCCATCTCACCCTCCCACGATGAAACGGCCGCCATGCTTCCGCCAAAATCCTCCCCGCGATTTCGCGGGGAGGGGGACCAGGCGAAGCCTGGTGGAGGGGTTCTTCGTGCCGTTGAAAGAACCCCTCCACCGCACTTCGTG
>JBEVDE010000322.1:0-4105 GCA_040514175.1 Allosphingosinicella sp.
GCGGAGTTTGAGCAAGCGCGGCGGGGCGTGGAGAGCTGGCGATGAGACGGGGGGTTGCGTTCGCGGCGCTGCTTGCGGGGGTCGCGATGGCGGCGACCCCTCTCTTCGGATCGGCCGACCCCGGCCCCTTCCCCATTTTCATCGACCGCAGCGGGGGCAGCAGCCCGGCTGAGCGGGCGCGGCTCTTCGACGGCCGTCTTGGAATCCTCACGACGACTTCGGCCGAGCCCCTCCTCTATCTCGACTGGCGCCTGCTCCACGGGCTCGCGGTCGGCCCCGCCGCGGGAAAAGCCCTGACGACGCCCTGCTGCGGCGAGCCGGCCAGCCTGGGTCCGCACGACGGGGTCTATGGCTGGCTGGAGGCGCGAGCGATCGTCGCGGAGGGGGCGAACACCGCCGGTTACATCCCGACCGAACGAAGCGGCCCGGATTATACCAGCGTCCAGAATTGCTTCCGCGACGCTTTCGACACCGCGGCGGCGACCTTGCGCGACCGCGCCGCCCGCTACGGCAAGGGCTCGGACGCCGTCCGCGCCTGGCTTTCGACCCAGGATGCCGTGTTCGACGCCTGCGGAAGCGAAGGCGCGGCCCTGCCCCCGCTCATCGCGGACGCGCCGGCGTGGCTGAAGGCGGTCCGCGCCTATCAGGAGGCGTCCTTCGCCCTGTACAACGGCCGCAACGACGAAGCCGCGACCCGCTTCGCCGCAATCGCCCGCGATCCTTCCTCGCCCTGGCGGGCCAAAGGCCCCTATCTTCGCGTGCGCGCGCTTCAGCGCGAGGCGCTCGCCCGCCGCGACTCCGGAGCGATCGCCCGCGCCCGAGCCGCCCTGGAGGCGCTCGCCGCCGCGCCCGCGGGCACCTACGGACGCGGCGAGGTCAGGAAGATGCTCCGCGCCCTCGCCTATCGCGACCGGCCCGACGCTCTGCTGGCGGAGCTCGACGCCGAGCTTCGCCGGCCGACGGCGGATGCCGATATCGCCTTCGCCCTGCGCGACTATCTCCGCCTCAGCGAGAAGGCGTCCGCGAGGCCGGAGTTCGCCGACTGGGTCGAGACCCTGCAGGCCTTCGAGGGCGCTCCCGGCCTGGATCACGCCCGCGAGCGCTGGGCCGCCACCCGGGATCACGCCTGGCTGCTCGCCGCCCTGAGCCTGGTCCCGCCCGGCCATGAAGCCGTGCCGCGCCTCGCCGCCGACGCCCGCGCCGTTCGGCGGGACGACCCGGCCTGGCTGACCGCCCAATATCATCTGACCCGGCTCACCCTCGCCGAAGCCGATGCCGCCGCGACCCGGGCGAGGCTCGACTCGATCCTCGCGGATCCGGCGCTCACGCTCGGCGAGCGCAATCTCTTCGCCGGGGCCCGGGCGCAGGTCGCGACCGATCTCGGCGAGCTAGCGCGTTTCTCGATTCGCCACGCCTTTTGCGGCGGACCCGGCGAATATTGCACCGGCGACGACTGGGCCCGGAACGACGGCCATCTCGCGCCCCATCGCGGCGGCTGGGTCGGCCTGGGCGCCGACGCCCGGGCGATCATCGACCGGCTTCCGCTCGAGGCCCGGATCGCGCTGTCGCGTTCGCCTGCGCTGCCTGAGCCGCTCCGGCTCGACATCGCGCTGACCAGCTTCGCCCGGGCCGTGCAGCTCCAGGACGATCGCGCCGTGGACAGGCTCGCCGGCGACCTCGCGACCCTGCTTCCGCAGATGCGGCGCGACTGGCAGTCGATCGCGAAAGCCCGGCCGGGGGACGGCAAGCGCTTCGCCGAATATCTCGCCATGGCCAAACTTCCGGGGCTGCGCACCGACCTCGTCGCCTTCAGCTATACGAGGCCGTCCGGGACGGTGGCGCAGTTCCAGGGCCGCTGGGCCGACTGGATGATCGTCCGCCGCGACCGCGCCGCGCCGCCGGGCGACTATCCGGCCGCTCAGGCCTATGAGGCCGGCTATTGGTATGCCGACGGGGCGGTGAGCGACCTCACCTGTCTCGGCCGGTGCGGCCGCTCGGCCTTCCCGCTCCACCTCCCCGCTTTCGTCGCCGCGGCGCAGGGCGAGGCCGGCGCCGAACGGGCCGCCTTCCGGACCTACGATCAGGAGGGGCCGGTTCCGGCCGGCGCTTCCGCTCTGTGGGACGAGGCTCTGGCTTATGCCCGCGCGCATCCGAAGGACCCGCGATCGCCCGAGATGCTCTACTGGCTGATCCATGTCGCCCGCTGGGGCGCGAACCACGACCATCTCGGCCGCCGCGCCTTCCAGCTCCTTCACGCGCGCCACGCCGGAACGACCTGGGCGAAACGCTCGCCTTTTTATTACGACGATTGAGCCCTTCTCCCCTCCCTGCAAGGGAACGGAAGGCTAGCGGCTCGGCCAGGGATAGACCGCCGGATCGGCGAGCTTGCGGCCCAGCGCGATCATCAGGTCTGTATCTTCCGCGGCGCCGTCCAGCACCAGGCCGGGGCCGGGATTGTCGGCGGCCGAGTGATAGGGGCCGGCGAGGAAGGCGCCGAGCTTCTTCATGTCGGCGAAGGAGCCGTTGACCATGATCGAGGGGATTCCGGCGCGGGTGAAGGCCCAGCCGTCCTGGCGCTCGATGAAGGCCGCCGCCTCGTCGTCGCCGTCGAGGGTCCGGCCGGCCTCGGCGACGCTGCGCTCGACGAGCGAGTCGAGAGCGGGGTGGCCGCGCCCGAGCATCGCCACTTTCTCCCCCTTGGGCGCGATGGCGAGCGTGTCCATGTTGATCGCGGCGACGATCGAGGCGAGCGGAACGGTCGGCCGGGAGGCGAAATATTCGGCGCCGAGCAGGCCCATCTCCTCGGCGGTGGTGGCGAGGAAGAGGATGTCGCGCTTCGGCCTTTTCCCTCGGCCCAGCGCCCGGGCGATCTCGAGCAAGGCGGCGATGCCGCTGGCGTTGTCGACCGCGCCGTTGCAGATCTTGTCCGGCCCTTCCCGGTCGCACAGGCCGAGATGATCCCAATGGGACAGATAGAGCAGGCTTTCGCGCCCACCGCCCGAGCCTCGCACCCGGCCGACGACATTGTGGGTGCTGATCGTGTCGATCGACGTGGCGATTTCGAAGCTGGCGCGAAGCTTGAGCGGCACCGGCGCGAAGCTCGGCCCCGGCACGGCGAGGAGGGCGGCGAGATCGGCGCCGGCGGCGCGGACCAGGCGTTGCGCGGCGGCCTGCGAGACGGCGCCGGCGATCGGCGCCGGATCGTGGATGGCGAGCCGGGTCTGGCCGCTGTCGTAAACCCGCTGAACGACCGGCCAGGGCAGCTCCTCGCCGATGATCCCGATCACCGCGGCGGCGCCGGCGGCGGCGACGGCGGCGACCCGCTCCGAATAGCTGGGAAGGCCGGCGCCTTCGGGCGCGTCGTAGAGGATGAGGACGACCGCGCCCTTCAGATCGGCGCCGGCGAGCTGGTCGATGCCCTTGGCCGGGATGACCGCGCCGTGGCCGGCGAAGACCACCGGCGCTCCGGCCAGGGTCTCGCGGGCGGAGCGGCCCAGCAGGATGATCTCGTCGCGGCCGAGCTCGATCCGCTCGCTCTTGCCCGCCCTCGCCTGCCAGACGCTGCTCTGGTCGCCCGGCCGGCGCCTTTTCACCTCGAGCGGCTGGTACCAGCTGTTGCTCGGCCCCGCAGGCTCGAGCCCGAAGGACCGCATCTGGCCGGCGATATAGGCGATCGACTTCTGCTCGCCCTCGGTCCCGGGCTCGCGGCCGGCGAAGGCGTCGCTGGCGAGCACGTCGATATGCCGGCGCAGGGCCTCGGTCGAAACCGGCTCGGCGGCGGCCGGGAAGGCGAGGAGGAGAAGGACCAGGGCGGCGATAAAGCGCAGGAGCATCCGCCGCTTATGGCGGTCGAGGCGCAGGTGGCAAGGGGGACGCTTATTCCCCTCCCTGGAAGGGAGGGGTTAGGGGTGGGCAGGCGAGCGGAGCGAGACTTTTCGGGCGTCGGAGTTTCGGCCGCCTTCGGCGGGGGCCCCCCCCCCCCCCCCCCAAGCCGGGGGGGGGGGACCCCCCCGCCCGGGGCACTGGGCCCCCGGGCGGGCGGGAGGGGAGACCCGCCGTAAAAGAGGCCCGCCGGAGGGGGGCGCCCGCGGGGGGGGGGGCCGGC
>JBEVDE010000451.1:0-6410 GCA_040514175.1 Allosphingosinicella sp.
GGGCGGCGAGCGCCCAGTGCGCGATCCGCCAGCGCGGCGAGGCGAGCGGCCGCCGGTAGAGGATCAGCCAGAGCAGAAGAAATGGGAGAGCGATCAGCCAGGTCGAGAGCAGTTCATAGGCCAGCGGCCGGACGATGAACGTCTTCCATTGGAGCAGGAACGGCCCGCCGTAAGGCGAGGGCCGCAGGTAGAGGATCAGCTGGAGCAGCGCGCAGCCGACCCAGCCTGCGGCCGCGAGCCGCCAGGCGACGGCGAACCGATCCTGCCCCCGCATCCACTCCCCCGCTCAATCCCCGCCGGCGGCCATCCTAGCAGCCGTCGCGCATCGCGAAAGGCATCGCTTCCGGACGGATTTTTCGAAACATCGGAAAAAAGGCTGGCGCACCCGACAGGATTCGAACCTGTGGCCTCTGCCTTCGGAGGGCAGCGCTCTATCCAGCTGAGCTACGGGTGCGTGGAAGGGGGGCGCTTAGCAAAGGTGCGCACGCCTCGCCAGCCTTTATCGGTAGGGGCGCAGCGGCGGCTCGTCCCCGGGCGGCGGAGTCTTCGGCTGGAAGCGGCAGAGGTCGGCGATCGTGCAGCGCCAGCATTCGGGCTTGCGCGCCTTGCAGACGTAGCGGCCGTGCAGGATGAGCAGATGGTGGGCGTCGCGGCGGTAGGGTGAGGGCGTCACCCGGTCGAGCTGGCGCTCGACCTGGAGCACATCCTTGCCCGGCGCCAGGCCGGTGCGGTTGGAGACCCGGAAGACGTGGGTGTCGACCGCGAAGGTCTCGGCCCCGAACGCGCAGTTCATGACGACGTTGGCGGTCTTTCGGCCCACCCCCGGAAGCGCCTGAAGCGCCGCGAAATCCTCTGGCACCGCGCCGCCATGGCGGTCGATCAGCGCCTGCGACAGAGCGATCACGTTCTTCGCCTTGGTGTTGAACA
Source organism: Allosphingosinicella sp. (assembly GCA_040514175.1). Classification (GTDB taxonomy): domain Bacteria; phylum Pseudomonadota; class Alphaproteobacteria; order Sphingomonadales; family Sphingomonadaceae; genus Allosphingosinicella. The sequence continues at coordinate 928 of JBEVDE010000451.1, forward strand.
GGCCGATCGTCCTGATGTGGCGTTTGAGCCCCTCCTCGCCGAGCGCCACCATCGCCGCGGGGGTGCTCACCGTGGCGAAGAGGTCGCGGGTGGCGAGATTGACTCCGGCGTCGGTCGCCTGCGCCGAGAGGACGACGGCGACCAGCAAGGTATAATCGTTCACGAATTCGAGCTCGGTCTCCGGGCTCGGCGTTCGATCCTGAAGCCGCCGGTATGTTTCTGCAATTTCGGCCCTGGTCACTTCAGCCCCAGCACATCCGCCATCGAATAGCGCCCGGCCGGCTTGCCGGCCAGCCACAGGGCCGCCTCGATGGCGCCGCGGGCGAAGATCGCCCGGCTCTCCGCCCGGTGGCCGAGCTCGAGCCGCTCGCCTTCCGCGGCGAAGATGGCGAGATGCTCGCCGGCGACCGAACCGCCGCGAAGCGAGGCGAAACCGATCCGCCCAGGCTCGCGCGGTCCCGTAATCCCGTCCCGCCCCCGGTCGGAGACCGAGTCGAGCTCGACCCCCCGCCCTTCCGCTCCGGCGCGGCCCAGCATCAGCGCCGTGCCCGACGGCGAATCGGCTTTCATCCGGTGGTGCATTTCGACGATCTCGAGATCCCAATCCTCGCCCAGCCGGGCCGCCGTCTCGCGCACCAGATAAGCGAGCAGATTGACCCCGAGCGAAGTGTTGGCGGCGTGGATGAGCGGGATCTCGGCCGCCGCCTCGTCGATCAGGCGGCGATGGTCCGCGGTGAGCCCGGTCGTCCCGATCAGGATCGGCCTGCCCGCCCGCCGCGCCTCGGCAAGATGCTCGCCGACCGCGTCCGGCACCGAGAAATCGACGAAGACGTCGGGATGATGGCCCGAAATGCGGACGTCGTCGCGAAGCTCGGCCGCCTCGGCGATCGCCTGCCCCATCCGCCCGCCGGCGCCGAAGATCGAGATGCTGGTCATCCGCGCCTTTCATGCGGGAGCGGCGACGGGATCGCAACCGCCCGCGGTTGCATGCGGCCCCGCCCGATGTGATGGAGGATTCATGCCTGCACCCTTCGTCCTCTTCTGCGCGGACCCGCTCGACGCGCGCAGGGTCGAGCCCGATTTCGCCCAAGAGGTCGAGCCGGCGCGTGAATTCGGGTTTTCGCCGGTCAGGCTGGATCATGACGAGCTCGACCGGCGCGTCGATCCGGCCGCGGCGCTACGCAGGGCCCGTTTCGACGAAGGCGGCATGGCGATCTACCGCGGCTGGATGGTGACCGCCGAGGCCTATGAAGGCCTTTATAAAGCGCTCGCCGACGGAGGGGTGGAGCTGATGACGACGCCGTCCCAATATGCCGCCTGCCATCACACGCCGGACTCTTATGCGGCTTTGGCCGAATGGATGCCTCGAACGGCGTGGCTTCCGCTCGCTGACATGAAAGACGGCGAGCGACGGCGACAGGTGCTGGCGCAGTTCGGTTCTCATCCCGTCATCGTGAAGGACTGGGTGAAGTCCCAGGCCTCCGGCTATTGGAGCGAAGCCTGCTTCATCCCCGACGCCTCGAGCGCCGGCGAATCGGACAGGGTCATCGAACGCTTCCTCGATCTCCAGGGCGACAGTCTCGTCGGAGGCTTGGTGTTCAAGGCCTATGTCCCGCTGCTTCCGCTCGGTTCGCCGGCCTACGAGCATCGGGCCTTTGTCGTGAAGGGGCGGGCGATCGGGTGCTGGCCGCGCACTCCCGAGGCCGGTGCGAGGGCGGGCCCTCCCTCCGACTTGCTGGACGAAGTCGCCGCTCATGTCCCCAGTCCTTTCGCCTCCGCGGATTTCGCCCGGGACGAGGACGGAAAATGGTGGCTGCTCGAGGTCGGGGACGGCCAGGTCTCCGGCCTTCCCGATCCGGAAGCCGCCAGAGCCATATTCTCGGCGCTCGCAGCCTGATGACCGACTTGCGCAGCATCGTCGCAGCTAAAGCCGGTTGTTCATCCTGACGGCGGGTTCGCAGCCGCCTGGCTGCCGGGTCCAGGGTCCGGCCGGGGATAAGCGGCGGCCGCGGCCAGGTCGCTCGCGGGGACGATGACTCCGCGGACGTCGACCGCGTTGCCCAGCGGGCGGATCCCGATCCGGCGGAAGAAGCGCTTCGCGGCGGGGCTGACGGCGAGGCCGACGAGGCCCGCCGGGCGATCGCTCTCGGGCCCGTCCCACGCTTCGCGCAGCATCTCCAGAAACATGTCGTCCGCGACCCCGGGGCGCCGCCAGCGCCGGTCGACCGCGCTTCGCGCGATGAACAGGAGCGGGATCCGCTCCGCCGGCGCGCTCCTGCGGACGGCGAAGATCCGCCGGGTCGAATAATAGCCGGCGACGTCGCGGCCAGAGGTGATCACCCGCGTGCTCAGCCGACGTTCGCCACCGCCGGCGACCTCGGCGGCGCTCTTGCGCAGCAGCCGGTCGAGAAGCGCGTCTCCGCAGTCGAAGCCGTCGCTGACATGGTGCGCGGCGAGCGGCACCGGGCCGCCGAGACCCGCCGCGGCGACCGCGCCGGCGACTTTCGGGAAATGCGCGCCAAGGCGGGCGCTCGCCGGCGCCTTGAGGGCGGCGCCGAGCAGCACCCAGCGCAGGCCGTTGAGGAGCCACTCACCGGAACCGTCCGGAATCGTCGCCGGCTCCCGAGCGTGGTCATTCCAATCGTCCGCGAGCAAGCGCCGCCTTCCCGAACCGGGCGATCCCGCCGCGGGCGCCGCCACCGTCGATCTGGCCTCGTCAAATCGCATTTGCAACCGCCGCCGCATATCCTATGCAGTCGATCGCACCGACCGGGGAGAGACTGAAAATGGCTGCCGATCTCGAGCAACAGGACCAGCCCTCCACTGGAACCGAACGGGAGACGTGGCAGGCGCCGCAGGTGATCCGCTTCGCCACCGCCGGTGCAGGGGGCGGCGACACGGTCAGCAGCGCGGACGGCGAGACCTCCAAATCCTGAAGCGCCCGGCGGCGGGGACAGCGACGCGCCTCAAGCCCGCTCGAGCGTGACCGGCAGGCTTCGGTAGCCCTGCGAGAAGCAATTGGCGTTGCGTTGCGCTTCCCCGGTCTGCACCGGCCGCAACCGGCGATCGAGAAGCACCTCGACGAGGCTTGCGACCTGCAGCTCGGCCAGCCGGGCCCCGACGCAGCGATGCACTCCGAAGCCGAACGCGAGATGGCGCCGAACGTTCGGGCGGTCGCCGGCGAAGCGATCGGGCTCGTCGAACACGCTATCATCGCGATTGCCGGACGCATACCAGAGCACCACCTTGTCGCCGGCCGCGATCCGGCGCCCGGCCAGCGCGCAATCCCGGGTCGCGGTGCGGCGCATGTGGGCGAGCGGGGTCTGCCAGCGGATCAGCTCCTGCGCGGCGTTGGCGATCCGGGCGGGATCGGCCGCGAGCTTCGCCCATTCCTCCGGCCAGAGCCGGGTCACGGCCGGAAGCGCGCTCATCGTGCTTCGGCTGGTATCGCTGCCGCCGACGAGCAGAAGGATCAGATTCCCCAGATATTCCTGCGGCGCCATCGCCCGGACGGCCTCGGAACGGCCCATCATCGAGATCAGGTCCTCGCCGCCTCCCGCCTCCCGGGCCCGCCGGAGCCGGAGGAAATAGCCGCCGCATTCCCACAATTTCTCGAGCCGCCTGCGGCCCAGCTCCGGGTCCAGGATGGCCTCCAGATCTCCCGCCCAGTCCGCCCAGCAAATCAGCTTTCGCCGTTCCTCCCAAGGGAAGCCGAGCAACAAAGCGAGCATCCGGGCCGTCAGCTCGACGGACAGGCGGTCCGCCCAATCGAACGTCTCGCCGACCGGAAGCGAATCGACCACCTCCTCCGCATGCCTCTTCAGGAGCGGGGCGAGACGCGCCATCTCCGACGGCGCGAAAGCGGGCGCCACCGTGCCGCGCCGCGCCTTGTGCTCGGCTCCGTCCATGGCGATGAACATCGGAAACCAGCTCGGCCTGTCTCCGAACAGGGTGATGCCGCCGCGCCGGAAGCTGGACGAGAACAGCTCCGGCTGTCCCTCCACTTCCACGATGTCGCGATGGCGGGTGACGGACCAATAGGCGCCGAACGCGCTTTCGCGGCAGTGATGGACCGGGTCTTCGCGCCGCAAGCGCTCGAACAAGGGCAGGACCGCCCCGTCGCGCCAGAGCTCGGGCCGGCTGAGGTCGATACCCGCGGGCGGGAGCGAGGGCGCGGAGCGAGGCGGCATCGACCCCCTCCTAGCTCTTCGCTAGAGCGGCGGCATGGGAGAAATTCGAAACATCGTCGTCCTCACCGGCGCCGGCATCTCCGCCGAAAGCGGCCTCGCCACCTTCCGCGGGCCCGACGGGCTATGGGAGGGGCACAGGGTGGAGGACGTGGCGACCCCGGAAGCCTTCGGCCGCGATCCGGCGCTCGTCCAGCGATTCTACGACGCCCGCCGCGCGCAGCTTGCGGAAGTGGAGCCGAACGCCGCCCACGAGGCGCTCTCGAGGCTCGATTCGGAATGGCCGGGCGATCTCCTCATCGTCACCCAGAATGTCGACGACCTGCACGAACGCGCGGGAGCCCGGCGGCTGCTCCACATGCACGGCGAGCTGAAGTCCGCCTGGTGCCTCGCCTGCGACTCGCGGATGGCCTGGGAAGCGGAGCTGTCGGGCGGGCCGCCCTGCCCTTCCTGCGGAGAGCCCGGACACCTTCGGCCCGACATCGTCTGGTTCGGCGAGATGCCTTATGAGATGGAGCGGATCGACCGCGCCTTGCTCGGCTGCGACCTGTTCGTCTCGATCGGAACGTCGGGCGCCGTCTATCCCGCCGCCGGCTTCGTCCAGACCGCCCGCTATGCCGGCGCCCGGACGCTCGAGCTGAATCTGGAGCCGAGCCTGGGCAGCGTCTATTTCGAAGAGGCGCGCGCCGGACCGGCGGGAATGATGGTGCCGGAGTGGGTGGACGAGCTGCTGAGCGCCTGACGGGGCCTTGCGCGGTCCGCCCGCCTCCCCTATCAGCCCGCCCGCTATGAACGCGATCCGCCTCTCCCCAAAACCGGGCGTCACCCGCAGCAGGTGACGGATTGCCTGGCTGCACCCGTCTTACCGGGTGGAGCGCAATGGGGAGAGGGCCCGCTCCGGAAGCGGGAAGTCGCCGGTTCGAGCCCGGCCACCCTGACCAAAATCAATCGGGACCAAGGCCATGAGCAAATTCTCCATCCATGAAGGCGGCGGCGGAGTGCCGCTCAAGCTGTGGGACAGCCATCAGCCGTTCGAGGCGGGGGCGATGCAGCAGCTGCGCAATGTCGCGTCATTGCCCTTCGTGCACAGCCATATCGCGGGAATGCCGGACGTCCAGTGGGGCAAGGGCGCGACCGTCGGCTCGGTGATCGCGACCAAGCGGGCGATCGTTCCCGCCGCGGTCGGCGTCGACATCGGCTGCGGCATGATGGCGGTCAGGACCTCGCTCAAGGCGAGCCAGCTGCCCGACTCGCTGTCGGGGATCCGCGCCGAGATCGAGCGGGCGGTGCCCCGGG
>JBEVDE010000054.1:0-4625 GCA_040514175.1 Allosphingosinicella sp.
TTCGCGGCCGCCGCGGCCGAGGGCAGCTCCTTCCTCAAATCCGGGATCGACACCCGAAACGCCGAGTTCAACCGGATGATCGACGAGATCGAGCAGGTCGCCCTCAGATCGCGCTCGCCGTTCCTGCTGATGGGGCCCACCGGCGCCGGCAAGTCGCAGCTGGCGCGGCGGATCTTCGACCTGAAGCGCCTCAAGCACCAGCTTTCGGGCGAGTTCGTCGAGGTGAATTGCGCGACCCTGAAGGGCGACAGCGCCATGTCCGCGCTCTTCGGCCACAAGAAGGGCGCCTATACCGGCGCCGCGGCCGACCGCTCGGGCCTGCTCAGGACCGCCGACAAGGGGGTGCTCTTCCTCGACGAGATCGGCGAGCTCGGCCTCGACGAGCAGGCGATGATCCTTCGAGCGATCGAGGAGAAGCGCTTTCTCCCCGTCGGGGCGGACCGGGAGGCTGGTTCCGACTTCCAGCTCATCGCCGGCACCAATTGCGACCTCGGCGCCGCCGTCGCCGCCGGCCGCTTCCGCGAGGATCTGTTCGCCCGCCTCAACCTGTGGACCTTCGAGCTTCCCGCGCTTCGCGACCGGCTGGAGGATATCGAGCCCAATCTCGACTATGAGCTCGACCGCTTCGCCGAGCGCGAGGGCCATCGGGTCAGCTTCAACCGGGAGGCGCGCCGAGCCTTCCTCGCCTTCGCGACCGCTCCCGACGCGCTGTGGAGCGGCAATTTCCGCGACCTCGCCGCAAGCGTGACCCGGATGGCGACCTTCGCTCCGTCCGGCCGGATCGATCTCGCCACCGTCGAGGCCGAGAAGGCGCGGCTGAAGCGCTTCTGGTCGGGCGGAACGGCGGCGTCCGACGCTCTCGACCGGTTCGTCGATCCGGCCAGGCTCGGCGAGATCGACCCGTTCGACCGGGTCCAGCTCGCCGAGGTAATCCGGATCTGCCGCCGGAGCCGCTCGCTGTCGGAGGCCGGACGCGCCTTGTTCAGCGCGTCGCGCTCGCGGCGGGCGTCGGCGAACGACGCGGACCGGCTGCGCAAATATCTTCAGCGCTACGGGCTGGACTGGTCCGCGCTGCACGAGTCGAAATGAGGGCTCGCCGACGCCGCCATTCCGGCCTTCGCCGGGATGACGGGAGCCGCCGGGACGGTGAGCGCCGACTCGAGGCCTAGCCAGAGGCCGCGAAGCAAGGCATTATATTTCTTATGAAATGGGCTGCGGGGGCGGGGATCGCCGCTGTCATCGTTGCGATCGCGGCCGCCCGGGCGCAGGGCGACGGCCCCGCTTCGCCCGCGCCGCCGGCCCGGCAGCCCGTCGCGACCTGGGAAGAATGGACCCGGCCGCTCCAGCCTTATGTCGAGCGCGCCGACGCCGAACCTGAAGCGCCGGCGCCCGCCGCCGAGATCGTCCCGGCCGAGGAGATCGACGTCGTCGACGCGCATTGGATGGCGCTGACCATGTGGGGCGAGGCGAGGAACGGCGGCGAGGCGGCGATGCGGGCGGTCGGCCACGTCATCGACAACCGCCGGCGCGCGGGCACGCACGGGCGCTACGCTACCGAGACGGTGAGCGCGGCCTGGCAGTTCAGCGCCTGGAACAAGGACGATCCCAATTATCCGGCGATGATGAACATCGACAAGCTGAGCCCCGACAGCGAGGACCAGGCGATGTGGCTCATTGCGAAAAGGGTGTCGGCGGAGATCCTCTCCGGAGCGTCGGCCGACCCGACCGGCGGCGCGCTCTTCTACCATACGGCGGCGGTGTCGCCGCGCTGGTCGGCGGGGCTGATCCCGGACCGAGTCATCGGCGGGCATCTGTTCTTCAGGACGGCGCGGTGACCTGACCCGTCCTCCCTGCCGCGAAGCGACGGGGAGGGGGACCATGCGAAGCATGGTGGAGGGGTAACAGGCGCAGGCCTTGGCCGTCGCGCGCCGGACCCTCAACCTCTGAGCCTTCTACCCCTCCACCACCCTTCGGGTGGTCCCCCTCCCCATCTGGCGATGGGGAGGATGAAGCGTCAGAACCGCGTCCCGACCCTGATACCCAGCGTCCTCGGCCGGTACGGCACGATATAGACCCGCAAATTGCACTGGCCGCATTGCTGGAAGCGGGTCAGCTCGGCCCGCTTGTCGAAGGCGTTCTCGACGAAGATCTCGCCGGTGAACTTGCCCCATTCCATGCCGAAGGCGAAATCGGCCATCGTGTAGGGGCGCAGGCGCCCGAGCACCGCCGCCGGCCCGACCCTCAGATCGGCGGTCGACGAGCTCTGGTGGGTGAGCACCGTCTGGACGTGCGCCTTGCCGTCTCCGAGCGGGAATTCGTAGCGGCCGGTGGCGCTCGCCTTGAACTTGGGCGTGACCGGAAGGCGGGTCCCGGCCGGCGCGGCGATGCTGTTGTCCTGGCCCTGAGGCCCGGGCGCGGTGCAGGCGAAGGTGGGATCGTCGAAGTCGCAGACGTTCGCTCGCACCTTGGCGTCGGTATAGGCCGCGCTCCCGGTCAGCGAGAGGCCGCGCACCGGCCGCCAGGAAATGTCGAGCTCGACGCCCTTGATCCGCGCGTTGGGGCCGTTGTGGATCTCGGTGAAGCTGTTCTCGCCGAGGAAGCTGTACTGGAACTTCTTCCACTCCTGCCAGAACAGCGCGCCGTTCACCGTCAGCCGGCCCGGCCAGCTGGTCTTGAAGCCGAGCTCGTAATTGGTCAGCGTATCCTCGTCATAGGGCGGCAGCGTGCCGCGGCGGTTGATCCCGCCCGGGCGGAAGCCCTTCGACCAGGTGGCGTAGACCATATGGTCCGGCGTGATCTTCCAATTGACGTTGAGCCGGTGGGTGATGCCGCTGCCCTTGACCCGCCGGGGCACCACGTTGCCGCCGACGAAATCGCCGAGGTTGGTGCAGGGCGAACCGGCGACGATCGGCGGGAGCACGGTGCCGCCGATATTGTCGCGGAGCCGCGCGCCGGTGGTGGTGAAGCATTGGATGAAGCCGGTGCGCGAGCTTCCGACGGCGTTGAACGGTCCGTCGGTGAAGCCGCCGCCCGGATTGCGGCCGAATCCGAAGAAGCCGATCAGCGAATTGTCATATTTGTAGCCGCGAAGGCCGCCGGTGAGGGTGATCGCCTCGGTAATGTCGAAGCTCGCCTCGCCGAAAGCGGCATAATCCTTGTCGACGCGCTTCTGCTCGGTCAGCCAGAGCGTTCCCGGGAAGCCGTTCACCGACAGCTCGTCGGCGAGGTTGGTGACCTGGTAATCCTGATGGATGCCGTGCGACTGGCGTTGGTAGAAGAGGCCGGCGACGAGCCGCAGCCTCTTGTCCGCCGGCGAGGCGATGCGCAGCTCGTGGCTCATCTTCTTGTAGCGGTCGCGGCCGACGATGTGCTGCGAGCTGTCGATCGTGTTGCCGGCGTCGTCGAAGAAATAGAGATAGCCGGCGACCCCGCCGTAATCGGCGTAGAGCTCGTCATAGGCCTCGGCATAATCGGTATAGTCGTTCGTGCTGTCGATCTTCCGGACGAGGTAGGCGCCGGCGTAGGTGAGATCCCAGTTGCTGATCTTGCCTTCGACGGTGAGCGCCGCCTGCACGAAGCGGTCGTGGCGCCTGTCCGGGAAGAAATGCTGGACGGCGAGATCGCCGACGCTGGGGTCGAAGCCGAAGGTGCCGCGGCTCTTCTGATCCTGGCCGATCAGGCTGGCGGTGGCCGTCCAATTGTCGTCGAGGTCGATGCCGAGCGCGGCCCGGCCGCCGAGGACGTCGACGTCGTTGAAATTGTCCTCGACGAGGGGTGCGTTGTTGATGACGATCCCGCCCGGCTGAGGCAGAAAGGCGCGGGTTCCGGGGACGTTGTCGATGAAGCCGGCGTCGTGCCGGTACCAGCCGACGAGGCGGAGGGCGGCGCTGTCGCCGAGCGGCGCGTTGACGAAGCCCTGGACCCCGCCGCCGATGCCGCCGTGGCGCACGCTGTTGAGCTCGGCGTCGACGCCGCCTTCGAAGCCGGACGGATCGGGCTTGTTGGTGATGATCCGGATCGTGCCGGCTTCCGACGAGGCGCCGTAGAGCGTGCCCTGCGGCCCGCGCAGGACCTCGATCCGGGCGATGTCGTAGATGTTGATGTCGAGATTGCCGCCGATCGTCGTCACCGGCTGCTCGTCGAGATAGATTCCGACGCTCGGAAGCGAGCCCGAATGGTTGCCGTCGCCGCCGCTGGCGACTCCGCGGATGTAGACGTTGGCGGTGCCGGGCGAGGCGGTCTGGAAGGAGACGCTGGGCGTCAGCTTGGTGTAATCGTTGAAGCTGGCGACGTTCAGCTCCTCGAGGCGCTGGGTGCCGAGCGCCTGGATGCTGATCGGGACGTCCTGGAGATTCTCCTCGCGCTTGGTCGCGGTGATGATGATGTCGGAGCTGTCCTCGTCGTCCGCGGCGGCATTTCGGTCGCCCTGGTCGGCGGCGCCGCTGCCTTCTCCGGTGGCGGGCGGATCCTGGGCCGGCGCATCCTGCGCGGCAGCGGTGCCGGCCAGAGCGGTCGAGGTGAGCAGGAAGGCGGCGAGCCTCAGGCTGGAAGCGAAGCGCATCGGCGAAATTCCCCACAGCGTTGCGTGGGAGGCAAAATGTGCCGCTTTCGGGGGTGCGGTCAAA
>JBEVDE010000206.1:0-11726 GCA_040514175.1 Allosphingosinicella sp.
AAAAGCCGCAGAACGAACCGTCGAAGCAACCTGGCGAAAGATCGGAAGCCTCCTCGACCGCTTCACACCAGACGAATGCGCCAACTACATCGTAAATGCAGGATATGCGTCTATCTAAGTGCAGATCGCTCTAAGGGTGGTGACGCTGGAGGACGGCGAGACGGTGCACAACGCCTTCTTCGACCGCAACTTCCGGCAGGAGCCGGAATGAAGCTTCATTATTATCCGGAGACGGACAGCCTCTACATCGAGCTGAAGGCCGGGCCGGGCCGGGCAGCGAGACTCGCGAGGTGGCGCCGGGGGTGAATGCGGACTTCGGAGCGGACGGGACGATCGTCGGGCTCGATATCGAGGGGGCGAGCAGGCTCGACCTCGGGACTCTGGAGGCCAAAGGCGTGCCGCTGGCGACGCTGAGGGCGGCGGAATAGGGTATCCGCACAAACGGGATGCTTGGGGCGCCGAACTTCGGGCGCAAGAGCCTGAACGAGATCAAGAAAGTGCCGTCGTCCATGGGGCTGAGGCTCGGGATGGATATCCCGGGTGGCCGCCTGAGAAGGAGATGGCCATGACCTAAACAGTGACAGTATACATTTATCCGCCGCCGAGCGCCGGTCGCGAGGCCGTCGTTAAATGTATACTGTCACTGTTTCCGGCGGCCGCGAGGGGGAACGGCCGCCGGTCCCGGCGGCGTCAGCGGCGCGGCCGGCTCTCGGCCTCGGCCGTTCCGGCCGGGTCGGCTGTTGCGGGGCCGGCGATCCGGCCGAAGCGCGGGGTGTGGCCGAAGGCGACAAGGCCGTTGTCCCAGATCCCGACGATATAGCCCGGAGCGCAGGCGGTGGAGTTGAGCGCCTGCCCATAGGTGCCGTAGAAATGCGCGATGACCGTCCCGTTGCTGCACTTCAGCCGCCAGTCGTTGCGGGCGGTCGGGATGGGCTTCGCCTGAACCTGACCGGCGCAGACCAAAGTGGTGACGACCGTCGCAAGCGTGGCGGCGGCGATGAAGAGTCGTTGCGAACGCATGTCCGTCTCCTGTGCAAGATTGCCCCGATCCCGCCGGGATAGAGACATTGCGGGGAGGGCGACGTGACCCGCGTCACGCCGCGGAGGACTCCAATCTTCGAAGGGCGAGAGGGCTAAACAGTGACAGTATACATTTATCTGCGGGCCGAGCGCCGGTCGCGGGCCGTCGGTAAATGTATACTGTAAATGTACACTGTCACTGTTTCCCCTGGAGGGATCCGCCGGGGAGAAGCTCGAGGGTGACGGTCGTCCTGCCCCCTTCATTCTCATGCCGGTAAAGCGTGGTCATCGATGCGCCCTCCACGAAAGCCTGGCTGCCAGGCAGCGAGGCAAAACCTCCGGACGGGGTCGCCGCACCCGGCGAATATAGACCGCCGCCGCGATTTTTCTTATCGAAGCGCAATGGGCGGCATCGGCAAAACGCGCTGGGACGTGATCACCGGCGACATCACCCGATGCGACGTGGAGGCGATCGTCAATGCGGCCAATTCGTCGTTGCTGGGCGGCGGCGGCGTCGACGGGGCGATCCACCGGGCGGCGGGTCCAGAGCTCGTCCATGAATGCCGCCTTCTCGGCGGTTGCAAGACGGGGGCGGCGAAGATCAGCCGGGGCTACCGGCTGCCGGCCCGCCACATCATCCACACGGTCGGACCGGTCTGGAGGGGCGGCGATCATGGCGAGCGCGAGCTGCTCTCATCCTGCTATCGATCGTCGCTCGACCTCGCCCTCGAACGCGGGCTGCGAAGCATCGCCTTTCCAGCCATCTCGACCGGAATCTACCGATTCCCGATAGCCGAAGCCGCGGCCGTCGCCTCAGCCACGGTCGCCGAGCGCCTGGCTGAGCGGCCCGAGGCCTTCGATCGGATCCTGTTCGTCTGCTTCACCGAAGAGGCGGCGGGCGTATACGGGGATGCCGTAGGCCGGGCCTTGTCGAACCTGCGCTTAGCCCCCCCTGGATAAACCGGCACAGATAAACCGGGACAGCGACGAATTTTGCGGCCGCCACGTCCGGTTCCGGGAAATTCGCCACTGTTCCCGTTTTCCGGAGGGTGCCATTGTCCAAGCCGGCGTGACTGCCGCCTCGGGCTGCGCTAGCCTGTGCCTCATGCCTTCGATCCCCCTCCTGCTCGCCGCCGCCCTGCTCGCCGCCGCGCCCCCGGCCCCGGCCGCCGCCGCGCCCCGCCATGCCTATGCCGAGGGCCAGGTCTGGCATTACCGCACCCGGCCGGGCGAAGAGGAATCGGTGGTGGCGATCCGGCGGGTGGAGACGGTGCCGGAGGCCGCGGCGCTGGGGCCGGTCTTCCACGTCTCGATCATCGGGGTGAAGATCGGCGACCGCTTCGGAACCGTTCTGCCGCATCTGCCGGTGGCGCGCGAGACGCTCGACGCCAGCGTGACCCGCCGGGCGAAAGGGAAATACGAGCTTCCGCCGTTCGAGGACGGAATCGCCGAATGGCGGGCCGCCCAAGGCGGCGTGTTCACCCTGGATCTCGCCGCGATCGTCGGATTCGTCCAGACGACCGTCGCCGGCGCCGTCCTGCCCGAGGACTCGCCCAAGCCATAAGGTCCGCCCTGCCCCGGCGCTTCCCCTCGTTATCCGCGCCCCGCACCCCATATGGGCTCCATCACCCGCGCCCTTTTTCGCAAGCGCCCCGTGACAGGGAGACGTCCGCGCTCTCGCTTGCAGCATCGGGTGACGAACATGAGCCTTCATTCCCTCCTCGGCCGCCACGTCGCCGACACCAGGACCAGCCATTGGGAGAAAGGCAGCTTCGTCAGCCGCTGCACGGTGTGCGCCCTGCCGATGATCAAGCTTCCGGGGCTCGACTGGCGGCTCCGGCCGGCGGCGGGCTGAGCCATGGCGAGAACCTCACCCTCCGGGATCAAGGCGCTTGCCTATACGCTGGCCACCTTCGCCATCGTCTTTCCGGCGATGATCCTCCTCTACCTCTGGGGGACCGGGGGCTAGGCGCGTAATCGCGCCCCCGCAAAAGGGCCCGCCGCGGCCGTGGGGACTCGCGGCGGGCCCGCGGGCGGCACGGTGGGGGCCGCCGCCCGTCGCGCTTCCCTTTCGCGGCCGGGGCGGCGGTGGAATGCGGGGGCCGCACATTTTGTGCGCTCGCGCCGCCCGGCGGGGGCCGCGAGCCGGTAGCGCTCGCGGCGATGACGGACCTGGGGCGGGAATATGAGGCTCGGGCGGCGATCTTCCGCCGCCTCGCCGGCGAGCTGAGGAGCGCGGAGGACCGCGCCGCCTTGCTCGCCATCGCCGCGGAATATGAAGCCGAAGCGGCCCGTCTCAAGCCCGGCGGCGAACCCGCCTAGGCGGCCTTGAGGACTCCGTCGCGGATCGAATCGTTGGCGAAGCGGGTGACCGCCTCGAGCTGCTTCCTGAGGAATTCGAGAGTCGCCGGATCCTGCTGGCGGGCGGCCGGGAAGCCGATCTCCCCCCCCTCGGAGCGGCACAGATAGGCGCGCTCGATGAGGGCGCTGACCTTGCGCCGGGTGGTCTCGCGGTTGAGGCCGGTCGCGGCGGCGATCGAGCTGATGTTGCAGCCCGCGGCGTAGCCGGGGGGAAGCGCGGTGGCGACGTTGCGCAGATCCTCGGGCAATTCGGTGCGGGTCAGCCGCTCGCCGGTGATGGCGACGACGGCGAGCAGGATCATCGCCGATTCGTTGTCGCCGACGCCCGCGCGCCAATTCTCCATCGCCCGCGAGGTGAGCAGAGCGAGACGGATGGCGGTGAGGCGGCTCATCGCCGCCGCCGCTTGCTGATCGATAATGAGCTGCATCTTACCCGGTTCAGATGGCGGCGCGGCCGCCGTCATTCAATGGCCGCGGAACGATTTCAAGGGTCAGGCGGCGAGCGCCGAGCCCGCTTCGCCGCCGGCCCAGCCGAGCTCCGCCATCCACGCCTGCGCCTCCTCGGCCGCCTCGCGCGCGTCGCCTTTCGGCCCGGGCGCGGTCCAGCCGCAACGCGGGCAATCCTCGTCGCTGCGGACGGCGGGATGGACGCCCCAGGGGCGCTCGGGGGAGCAGCTCATCATGGCCTCATGTATAATTATGCATTTCTGTGCATACAATGAACAAATTGCAACCCGCGATTGATGGCGGCGCGGGGACTGCATAGGAGCGACTCGACAGGTTTCGAGGAGCAGAGAATATGAAGCTAGGACCCGATATCGCGGCGGTCGTCACCGGCGCCGCCTCCGGCCTCGGCGAGGCGACGGCGCGGGCGCTCGCGGAGCGCGGGGTCAAGGTGGCGGTGTTCGACCGCGACGTCGAGAAAGGCGAGGCGGTGGCGGCCTCGATCGGCGGCATCTTCGCCCAGGTCGACGTCACCTCCGACGAGGCCGTCGCCGCCGGCTTCGCCAAAGCGCGCGAGGCTCATGGCCAGGAACGGATCTGCGTCAATTGCGCCGGGGTCGCCAACGCCGCCAAGACGGTCGGGCGCGACAAGGCGACGGGCGAGGCCAGGCCCTATCCGATCCAGCAGTTCGAGCTCGTCATCCAGATCAATCTGATCGGAAGCTTCCGGGTGCTCTCCCAGTCCGCTCTGGGAATGGTGTCGCTCGAACCGCTCGAGGACGGCGAGCGTGGGCTCATCGTCAACACCGCCTCGGTGGCGGCCCAGGACGGCCAGATCGGCCAAGCCGCTTATTCAGCGTCCAAGGCCGGGGTGCTCGGAATGGCGCTTCCGATCGCCCGCGACCTGATGAACGAGGGCATCAGGGTCAACACCATCCTGCCCGGCGTGTTCGAGACTCCGATGGTGGCGATGATGCCGCAGAACGTGAAGGACGCGCTGGCGGCGCAGGTGCCTTTCCCCAAGCGGCTCGGCCGGTCCGAGGAATATGCGCGCCTGGCGGTGTTCATGGCCGAGAATCCCTATCTCAACGGCGAATATGTGCGTCTCGACGGGGCGATCAGGATGGCGCCGCGCTGATCGCATGACCCTCCATATCGGGATCCTCGCCCACAGCGCCGAGGGTGCGACGCTCTGCTACCGGACGGCGTGGCTGGAGGGGGTCGCCCGGATGGGGCCGCACGACCATCCCGAGATAACGATGACCGGGGTCCCGATGCACCGGGCGATGCCGGCCTGGGAGGCGGGCGATCACCAGGCGGTGCGCGCCCTCTTCCTCGCCGATGCGGCCAAGCTGGCGGCGGCCGGCGCCGATTTCTTCGTGCTGCCCGACAATACCGCCCATCTCGCGCTCGAGGCGCCGGGGGAGGCCTTTCCGATCCCCTGCCTCCACATCGGCGAGGTGGTGGCGGAGGCGGCGGCCCGGGACGGCCGGAAGCGGATCGCCATCCTCGGCACCGAATGGACGATGACCGGGCCGGTCTATCCGGGCGCCTTCGCCCGGCGCGGACTGGCCTGGCAGGTTCCGGACCCGGCCGACCGCGCCGGGATCCACCGGATCATCTTCGACGAGCTCTGCCTCGGCGAGATCAGGGAGGACTCGCGGGACGTCTATCTGGCGATCATCGCCCGCCTCGCGGACCGCGGCTGCGACGCCGCCGCTCTGGTCTGCACCGAGATTCCCCTGCTGGTGACGGCGGACGTCTCGCCTCTGCCGATCCTCGATTCGACCCGTTTGCTCGCCGCGGCGGCCGTCGAGACCGCGCTCGGGCTCCGGCCGATGCCGGAGTGGCGCGGCGGGCCGTTCGGTGGCTGAGCAAGGCCGCCAGGCCTTCCGGCGAAAGAAACCGGCCGTGTGACGGGACGCCGTTCGTAAAATTGGTGTCAGACACCGATTTTTCCCCGATTCGGTCTTCGTCGGGCCGGGCGAGCAGATCTTTCCCGCCTTCCCCACCTACCTTCGCGACGGATCGCCGCCATGACGCCCCTGCTGGAGGGAGTCCTGGCGAAGGTGAGCGAAGTCGGGAATCGCGCCTCGCGCCGACCTGCGGATAGTACGTAGAAGGGGGCAACGGTAACGACTCGTTAACCCTTTCGGCGGACATCCATGCATTCGTACCGGGGTCGAAAGGAACTGGCATGCGAGTCGCCGCCATGCTCGAAAGAGGGGCCGCCGAGGACCGGCGGCGCTTCATGCGCCATCCGGTCAGCGTCGGCGCCGGCCTCGCGTCCAGCAACGACCGGCCGGGCGCGCCGGTGGTGGTGGTCGACCTGTCGACCCATGGCTGCGGGCTCGAGGTGGCCGGCCATTGCGAGATCGGAACGCGGGTTTGGCTCAAGCTTCCCGGCCTCGAAAGCTGGCCCGCGCGGATCGCCTGGGCGCTGGGCGATCGCGCCGGGCTGAGCTTCGACCGGCCGCTCCACCAGGCGGTGGTGGACCGCTACGCCTGAACAATGGGATATCCTCTCCCGCTTTTCGCGGGAGAGGAGATTATTCGGCTCGTCCGCCGATGGCCGTAACCCCGTCGCCCGGCGCCGTTCCGCGCAGGGCCTCCAGCGCCGCGGCGGGGACATTGGCGGGCGCGAGCGGGCGGGCTTCCTCGACCCAGGTGATCGCGCCCGACTTGCGGTAGCGCTCGGCGTCGGCCTCGGCCCGGGCGGCGCTCGCATAATCCTGCGAGATCCGGCGGATCCGGTTGCGGCCGCCGGCGGGCAGGCTGGTCTGCCAGATCACCCAGAAGGGCGCGGTGTCGATATAGGCTGAAAGATCGTCCGCGGCGTCTTCGGCGATCACCGGGTTCACGTCGGCCATGCCGTCCTCCTCGATTAATGGTGCCAGGCACCGAATTTCGCGCTTCAGCCGCGGGGCGTCTTAATTGGTGCCTGGCACCAATTTCGGCGGTCAGCCGTAGGTCGTCTCGGGGACGAGGCCGTCGTCGGGGAGATCGGTCACGCCCGCCTCCGTGGTGACGATCATCGCCGCGACCGAGGCGGCGTCCTGGAGGGCGGCGCGGACGACCTTGGCGGGGTCGATCACGCCGGCCTCGACGAGGTCCTCATAGACTTCGGTCTGGGCGTTGAAGCCCTGGCTCTCGTCGCCGTCGTCGAGCAGCTTGCCGGCCACCAGGGCGCCGTCGACCCCGGCATTCTCGGCGATCCGGCGAAGCGGCGCCTGGAGCGCCCGGCGGACGATGTCGACGCCGCGGGCCTGGTCCTCGTTCGGGCTGTTCAGCCCGTCGAGCGACCTCGCCGCATAGAGAAGGGCGGTGCCGCCCCCCGGCACGATTCCTTCCTCGACCGCGGCGCGGGTGGCGTGGAGGGCGTCGTCGATCCGGTCCTTGCGTTCCTTGACCTCGGACTCGCTGGCGCCGCCGACCTTGATCACGGCGACCCCGCCGGCGAGCTTGGCGAGCCGCTCCTGAAGCTTCTCCATGTCATATTCGCTGTCGGACCGCTCGATCTCGCCCCGGATCGCGTCGGCGCGTGCGGCGATCGCTTCGGGCAAGCCGGCGCCGCCGACGATCGTCGTCTTATCCTTGTCGATGACGACCCTTTTGGCGGTGCCGAGCCGGTCGAGCGTGACCTTTTCAAGCTTGATTCCGAGCTCTTCGGAGAGGGCTTCGCCCGCCGTCAGCACGGCGATGTCGCCGAGCACCAGCCGGCGGCGGTCGCCGAAGCCGGGCGCCTTGACCGCCGCCACCTTGAGGCCGCCGCGCAATTTGTTGACGACGAGCGTGGCCAGCGCGTCGCCCTCGATATCCTCGGCGATGATGAGCAGGGGACGGCCGGATTCGGCGATCGCCTCGAGCAGGGGCAGCAGGTCCTGGAGCTTGCCGAGCTTCTTCTCGTGGAGGAGGATGTAGGGATCGACGAGCTCGACGATCATCTTCTCCGCATCGGTGACGAAATAAGGCGAGAGATAGCCGCAGTCGAACTGCATGCCTTCGACCAGGTCCAGCTCGAGGGTGAGGCCGGTCGCCTCCTCGACGCTGATCACGCCTTCCTTGCCGACCTTGTCCATCGCTTTGGCGATCATGTCGCCGACGTCGCCGTCGCCATTGGCGGAGACGGTGCCGACCTGGGCGATCTCCTTCGAGCTTGCTACGGGACGCGCCCGCGCCGCCAGATCCTCGACGACCCGGGCCACGGCGCGCTCGATGCCGCGCTTCAAATCCATCGGGTTGGCGCCGGCGGCGACCGACTTCATGCCTTCGTGGACGATCGCCTGGGCGAGCACGGTGGCGGTGGTGGTGCCGTCGCCGGCATGGTCGCTGGTCCGGGCCGCGACGACCCGCATCATCTGCGCGCCCATGTTGGCGAATTTGTCGGTGAGCTCGATCTCCTTGGCGACGGTCACCCCGTCCTTGGTGATCCGGGGCGGGCCCCAGCCCTTGTCGATGAGGACGTTGCGGCCCTTGGGCCCAAGCGTCACCTTGACCGCGTCGGCGAGCATATCGACCCCGCGCACGATCCCTTCACGGGCTTCGCGGGCGAAGCGCACATCTTTGGCTGCCATGAATCTGATCCGTCTGTTCGAGGACGCTGTGGCGCTACGGCAGCGGAAGCGGAAAGCTTAGCACTGTATGGATGCGAGTGCTAACGCCTTATCTTCCCCGTCCGCCACGCTCCTCGCGAGAGAAGGATCGAACCGATGTCCGAAGTCAGGAACAACGAAGCGGCGCACCGCTATGAGCTGGAGGTCGAAGGGCAATTGGCGCTCGCCGCCTACCGGCTTCGGGACGGGCGGATCACCTTCACCCATACCGAGGTGCCGACGGCGCTGGAAGGGCGGGGAGTCGGCTCGAAGCTGGTCAAGGCGGCGCTCGACGACGCCCGGGCGCAGGGACTCAAGGTCGTGCCCGCCTGCCCGTTCGTGAAGCATTATATCGACGAGCATCCGGAGGTTCAGGATCTGCTGGCCTGATTGACGAGACGCCGCCATCGGCGCATTTCCGGTCGCGCACAGCGTCGACGGGGGTCACGATGAGGCGTCTGCTCCTCTTTCTCGCCGCCTTTTTCGTCCTCGCCGCGCCGGCTGCGGCGGCGACGCCCGACAGCTATTTCGCCCGCGCCGGCCATGACGACGCCTGGAGCGGCGGAGTCCGGATGGTCGACATCGCCACGCCCAAGGGCAAATTCCGGGTGTGGACGAAAAGGGTCGGGCACAACCCGAAGCTCAAGCTGCTGCTGCTCCACGGCGGACCGGCCATGACCCACGAATATTTCGAGGCGTTCGACAGCTTCCTTCCCGCCGAGGGCATTGAATATATCTATTACGACCAGCTCGGCTCCGCCTACAGCGACCAGCCCGTGGACGATTCGCTCTGGACCATCGACCGCTTCGTCGACGAGGTCGAGCAGGTCCGGAAGGCGCTCAAGCTCGGCAGGCAGGATTTCTGCCTTCTCGGCCACAGCTGGGGCGGCATGCTCGCGATCGAATATGCGCTCAAATACCAGCGCAATTTGAAATGCCTGGTGATTTCCAACATGATGGATTCGATCCCGGCCTATAATCGCTACGCCGAGCGCGTGCTGATGCCGAAGATGGATCCGGCGCAACTCGCCCTCGTCAAGCAGCTCGAGGCGACCGGCAAGACCGACGACCCGCGCTACATGACGACTCTGATCCCGATGCATTACGAGCGGCATTTCCTGCGCCGGCCGTTCGCCGAGTGGCCCGATCCGGTGGTGCGGACGATGAAGCACGCCAATCTGCCCGTCTATGCGCTGCTGCAGGGGCCGAGCGAGCTCGGCGCGAGCGGCCGGCTGGCCGCCTGGGACCGGACGGCGGACCTGCGCCGGATCGCCGTTCCGGCGCTGGTGATCGGCGCCACCCACGACACGATGGATCCGGCCTGGATGCGGGACATGGCGAAGCGCCTTCCCAAAGGGCGCTTCCTGCTCTGCCCCGAAGGCGGGCACATGGCGATGTACGACGACCAGGAAACCTATTTCGCCGGCCTGATCCGCTTTCTGAAGGAGGTGGAGGCGGGAACGATCCATTGACCGTCGCCCCAGCGGAGGCTGGGGCCCCGGCGGGTGAAAGACGCGGCGTTCATCACCCGCCGGGGTCCCAGCCTTCGCTGGGACGACCTTAGAAAGAGGATCTCACCCCCAGGACCAGGCTCTTCGTCTCCGGATCGTCGCCCCCGGCGCGGGTGAGGTCGGCCGTCCGGCCGAGGTCGCTCGACCAGCTCAGGCCGACATAGGGGGCGAAGGCCTCCCTGATCTCGTAGCGCAGGCGAAGCCCCGCCTCGGCATAGCCGAAGCCCCGGCCAAGGCCGAGGCCGGGCATGTCCTCGCCATAATAATCCAGTTCGGCGCTGGGCTGGAGGATGAGCGGCCCCGCCAGAATCTGGTTGTAATAGCCGGCGAGGCGGGCGCTCGCCTCGCCCTTCGTCGAGACGTAGCTCCAGGCGCCCAGCCACAGCGACCCGTCGTCATATTGGGCGCCGAGCGCGCCGTAAAAGCGGTCGGCTCCCGACTGGGCGTCGTAGCGCAGGCCGGCGTTGAGGTCCCAGGAACCGCCGACGTTGCGGCTGTAGAGCGCATTCATCTCGACGAGATCGGGGCCGTGCCAGGCCGGGCCCTCGCCGCTGACCCCGAGCCAGAGCCGGTGGCGGTCGCCGCCGATCAGGGCGGAGAAATCCAGGGCCTGGCCGTCCTGCCCGCGCTGCGCCGAATGTTCGAACCGGTCGAGCAGGCCCCATTGCAGCCATTTGCGGCGCCTGGGCGGCGGAGCGGCCGGATCGGCGGGGACATCGGGCGCGTCGACCGCCTGATAGGCGAGCCGGGCCGGCGCGGCGAGCGTGTCGTCGAAGACCGGCGCATAGTCGAGCCGCTGAGCGGCGGCGGGCGCCGAGGCGGCGAACAGGAGGAGAAAGAACGGGCTTCGCATGGCCCGCTGCCATAAAGGAAAGCGGTTAAAACGGGCTTAGAGTTCGGCGTCATTCCGGCGGAAGCCGGAATCCATGAACACGGACGCTCGATCTTTTTCGTCCACGCCGGTGTTCATGGATCCCGGATCAAGTCCGGGATGACGGGTCAGAGCGAATAGCCGCCGTCGCTGACGAGGCAGGCGCCGGTCATGAAGGCGGCTTCGTCGGAGAGGAGGAAGGCGATCTGGGCGGCGATCTCCTCCGGCTTGCCGAAGCGGGCGAGCGGGCTGTTCGCCGCCATCGCCTTGAACGCGGCCTCCCTGCCCTGCCGCTCCACCAGATCGGTGAAGAAGGGCAGGCCTTCCCAGATCGGCGTCTCGACCCCGCCCGGGGCGATCGAATTGACCCTGATGCCGAGCGGCGCGCCTTCCCTGGCGGCGATCCGGGCGAGGTGGATCACCGCCGCCTTGGACGCGCCGTAGGCGGCGATGCCCGGTTCCGCCTTCAGCCCCGCGACCGAGGCGGTGAGGACGATGGCGCCGCCGGTGTCGCGCATCGCCCGCATCGCCGCCTGCAAAGTGAGGAAGGCGCCGTCGAGGTTGATCGACATGACCTGTCGCCAGTCGGCGAAGCTGGTCTCGGCGATCGGCCCGCCGGCGCCGATGCCGGCGTTGACCACGGCATGGGTGAGGCCGGTCAGATCCTCGCGCTCCCAAAGCCCTTCGTCGGCGACGTCGCCGATCCGTATCTGCCGCTCGCAAGGCAAGGTGAAGGCGAAATCGCGCAGCTTGTCCTCGTCCCGGTCCATCAGGATGAGCTTGCGGGCGCCGGCCTCGGCGAGCCTTGTCGCGGTGGCGGCGCCGATGCCGGAGGCGGCGCCGGTGATCAGGATTATGGCTTGGGTGAAGTCGGGCATGGGGGGAGTGTAGCGGCTGTTCCCCTCCCTGCAAGGGAGGGGCTAGGGG
>JBEVDE010000313.1:0-2991 GCA_040514175.1 Allosphingosinicella sp.
GAGCGGCCGGATCGATCCCGAGTCGGTACGGGTGCGAGCGGACGGCGTCGGGTCGCTACCCACGGACGGGCCTTACGCTCGGCTCTAGAACCGGATAGCGAAGGGCTGCCATGGCCAAGCTCTATTTCTACTACGCCTCGATGAACGCCGGAAAATCGACCGTGCTCCTGCAGACCGCGTTCAACTATCGCGAGCGGGGGATGGAACCGATGCTCTGGACCGCCGCGGTGCACGACCGCTCGGGCTTCGGGATCATCGATTCGAGGATCGGAATCACCGCCCAGGCCAATGCCTACGAGCCGGCCACCGACCTTCGCCGCGAGGTGGAGGCGGAGCTTGAGAAACGGGCGGTCCATTGCATCCTGGTCGACGAGGCGCAGTTCCTCAGCCGCGGCCAGGTGATGCAGCTCGCCTCGATCTGCGACGATCTCGACATCCCAGTCCTCGCCTATGGCTTGAGGACCGACTTCCAGGCCAATCTGTTCGAGGGCAGCGCCACCTTGCTCGCGCTCGCCGACAAATTGGTCGAGCTGAAGGCGATTTGCGAGTGCGGGCGCAAGGCGACGATGAACCTTCGGGTCGACGTGACCGGCGCGGCGGTGGCGAGCGGGGCCCAGACCGAGATCGGCGGCAACGACCGCTACGTGGCGCTCTGCCGCCGCCATTTCATGGAAAAGATCGGCGAGGCGGAGGCGAAGCAGCTCCGGCTCAGCCTCGTTGGCGGCTGAATTCGTGCACGGCTGGCTGATCATCGACAAGCCGCTCGGGCCCGGCTCGACCGACATCGTCTCGAAGGTGAAGCGGGCGCTTCGGGACGGCGGCTATCCCAAGCTCAAGGTCGGCCATGGCGGAACCCTCGACCCGCTGGCGAGCGGGGTTCTGCCGGTGGCGCTGGGCGAGGCGACCAAGCTCGCCGGGCGGATGCTCGACGCCGACAAGGTCTACGCGTTCACGATCCGCTTCGGGGAGGAGACGGATACGCTCGATGCTGAGGGGGCGGTGGTGGCGACATCGGAGGCGCGGCCCACGGTCGCCGAGATCGACGCGGTGCTAGATCGTTTCATGGGCGAGATCGAGCAGGTGCCGCCAGTCTATTCGGCGCTCAAGGTGGAGGGAAAGCGGGCTTACGCGCTCGCCCGGGCGGGGGCCGAAGTGGAGCTGAAGAGCCGACGGGTTCGAATCCACTCTCTGTCCATTCGGGCCGAGCCTGTCGAAGCCCCTTCCTCCCCTTTGGCTGAAGAGCGGCAGGAGAGGGCTTCGACAAGCTCGGCCCGAACGGATCTTCCGGCGACCGGACTCCTTTCCGAGATCGCCCTCGTCGCCCGCGTCTCCAAGGGCACTTACATCCGCAGTCTCGCCCGCGATATCGCCCGAGCCTTGGATTCGGTCGGCCACGTCACCATGTTGCGGAGGCTGAAGGCCGGGCCATTCACTCTCGCAACCGCGATTTCGCTGGACAAAATGGGGGAACTCGCTAAGGCGCGGCAGCTTGAACAGGCACTCTTGCCGCTGACGGCGGGGCTGGACGACATCCCGGCTCTACCCGTCACTCCCGACCAGGCAGGACTGCTCCGACAGGGGCGGAAATTGGCCGGGATCGCCGCAAAGCCAGGGCTTCATCTAGCGACCGACGAGTCTGTTCCGGTTGCGCTTGTGGAGCTTTCCGAAGGCGAACTTCGGGTGGTGCGCGGCTTCAACATCTAGAGACGAAGGAGTTTGACGATGTCGGTTACCGCCGAGCGCAAGCAGGAAATCATCGAAGACAATGCCCGGGCCAAGGGCGACACCGGATCCCCCGAGGTCCAGGTCGCGATCCTCACCGAGCGCATCCAGAATCTGACCCAGCATTTCAAGGCCCATGCGAAGGACAACCATAGCCGTCGCGGCCTCCTGATGATGGTCAACAAGCGCCGCTCCCTGCTGGACTACATCCGCAAGGAAGATCACGAGCGCTACACCGCACTCATCGCGAAGCTCGGTCTTCGCAAGTAAAAGCCGAAGCGGCCCCCAACGGGGCCGCTTCGCGTATCGGGCTCCCGCAATTCGGCGGCGCCCGGTCCGGGTCGTATGGACCCAACAGCCGGGCGAGAGGCCCGGACAATAGGCCCCCGCGGCATCGGGTCGCGGGCGTTGAAGGAAACAATATGTTCGACATGAAGAAAGTGGAAATCGAGTGGGGCGGCAAGACGCTCACTCTCGAAACGGGCCGGGTTGCCCGCCAGGCCGACGGCGCGGTGCTCGCGACCCTCGGCGAGACCGTCGTCCTTTGCGCCGTCACGGCGGCGAAGAACGTCAAGCCGGGGCAGGATTTCTTCCCGCTCACCGTCCATTATCAGGAAAAATTCTCGGCCGCCGGGCGCATCCCGGGCGGCTTCTTCAAGCGCGAGCGCGGCGCCACCGAGAAGGAGACTCTCACCAGCCGCCTCATCGACCGCCCCATTCGGCCGCTGTTCCCGGAGGGCTTCTACAACGAGGTCCTCGTGATCGCCCAGGTCATGTCCTATGACGGCGAGAACGAGCCGGACACGGTGGCGATGATCGCCGCTTCCGCCGCCCTCACCCTCTCCGGAATTCCGTTCATGGGCCCGATCGCCGCCGCGCGCGTCGGCTATGCCGAGGGCGAATATATCCTCAACCCGACCACGGACCAGGTCAAGGAAGGCGAGCTCGACCTCGTCGTCGCCGGCACCCACAATGCGGTGATGATGGTGGAATCGGAGGCCAAGGAGCTTTCCGAGGACGTCATGCTCGGCGCCGTCATGTTCGCCCACCGCTCGATCCAGCCGGTCATCCAGGGCATCATCAGCCTGGCCGAGAAGGCCGCCAAGGATCCCTGGGAGCTCGAAGCCCCGGCCGACACCAAGGCGATCAAGGAGACGCTTCGCGGACTCATCGGCGAAGACCTCGCCGCCGCCTACAAGCTCACCGACAAGCAGCAGCGCCAGACCGCGATCAACGAAGCCCGCGCCAAGGCCCGCACCGGCCTGGCCG
>JBEVDE010000003.1:0-7066 GCA_040514175.1 Allosphingosinicella sp.
CGCCGCCGCGCGGGGGGGGGGGGGGGTGTGGTTGTTGTGGCGGTTTGACCCGCGGTTGGCCTCGGAGCGCGAGCCGCGCCCGCCCCCCGGCGCCGCCGCCCGGGCCGGCGACGCGGAGCGGGGGGGGCGCCGCCCCGCGCTCGGCCAGCCGCCGAAGCACTTCGATGCCCTGCCGGTCGGGGGTCGAGACGTCCAGCAGGATGCAGGTCACCTGCTCGAGCGGCCCGGCGCTCAGAAACTCGTCCCCGCGGGCGAAGGGCAGGACGCGGTAGCCGGCCTGCTCGCAAAGGCGTGAAGCGACGGTTCGCGCCCGGTCGTCGGGGTCGATGACGGCAATCGCCGCGGCCTCTTCCTGTTGCACCGGCCTATTCGAGGATTGCGAAGGAAAATCATTCTTACGTTGGGCGGCGTCGAATATACTCATTTCAATTCCAGA
Source organism: Allosphingosinicella sp. (assembly GCA_040514175.1). Lineage (GTDB taxonomy): Bacteria > Pseudomonadota > Alphaproteobacteria > Sphingomonadales > Sphingomonadaceae > Allosphingosinicella. The sequence goes on from JBEVDE010000003.1 coordinate 437, forward strand.
TAGCTCGCGGGGACATGCGCCGCCATATCGGCCGCGCTTTTGTCTTGGGGCCTTCGAGCCGAAGGTCCCGGCTGACTTTGCGTCTAAGTCGCTGAAGTCGGGCACTTACAATATTGTCGGCAAGCCTGCTTTTCAGATCGCGACAAAGCCTTTCCAGTTCGCGCCATTTTGGAGTATTCAGAGCTATTCGATGGACGCAGGGGCCGTCCGCCGGATGGAGAGGAGGCGACCGCGTTGCCGCATGTGCGCGCAGTCTCGCTGACCAATTATGCCGAGGTCGCCCGTTTCGTCGGGCTCGACCCCGCCGCTATGTTGCGGCGCGCCGACATCGACCCCGCCGAGCTGGCCGATCCCGAACATTTGCTCGACGCCGGCCGGGTCTCCGCCTTGCTCGAAGCCAGCGCCCGGGCCTCGAGCTGCCCGGTCTTCGGCCTGCTGATGGCGGAATCGCGCTCGGTGGCGAGCGTGGGGGCGATCGGGCTGCTGCTCAAGCACCAGGGCACGGCGCGCGAAGTGATCGAGGCGGTGGTTCAGTATCAAAGCCTCCTCACCCAGGTCATCGCGATCAGCACCGAAGATATGGAGGGCGCCACGGTCGTCCGAACCGAGCTGTCGGCCGGGATCGGCGGGCCCCAGTCGACCGAATATCTGATGGGGCTGTTCTGCCGGATCGTCAGCGAGCTGACCGGCGGACGCTGGCATCCCGAGAGCGCGCATTTTCTCCACGATCCGCCCGCCGACCTCGCCGTCCACCGCCGCATCTTCCAATGCGCCCTGGTCTTCCGGAGCGACTTCAACGGCTTCGTCTGCTCGACCGGCTCGCTCGACGCGCCCAATCCGGCGGCCGATTCGATCATGGCGCGCCACGCCCGGCGCTATCTCGACATGCTCGTCCCCGACCCCGCCGACGGCTCGATCACCGAGCGGGCGCGGCGGTGCATCTATCTGCTCCTGCCCGCCGGGCGAGCGACGCTCGAGCAGGTCGGCGCGAACATGGGCCTGAGCGCCCGCACGCTCCAGCGTTCGCTCGAGAAGGAAGGCCGGACGTTCGCGACCCTGCTCAACGAGGTTCGGCGCGAGCTCGCCTTGCGCTATCTGGCGAGCTCGACCCACAGCGTGACCGCCATCGCCCAGATGACCGGCTATGCGACCCCGAGCTCGTTCACGCGCTGGTTCGCCGCGGAATTCGGCGTGGCTCCGGCGGCCTGGCGGGCCGAGGAACGGCGCGAGATTGACCTGAAGCCGTCGCCCCGGCGAAAGCCGGGGCCGCGAGGGGGGAAGAACGGCAGCGCCTTTCGCTGGGGTGACGATACGGACTGAACGCGGTACAGCCCGGAGCGTCATGTTCTTCTCCTTCGTCGACGAGCTTCGCGCCGCCGGGATCCCGGCCTCGATGAAGGAGCATCTCGTGCTCCTGGAGGCGCTGGACGCCGAGGTCATCGCCGCCAGCCCGGAGGAATTCTATTATCTCGCCCGCGCCGTCTTCGTGAAGGACGAGGGGCTTCTCGACCGGTTCGACCAGGTGTTCGGCAAGGTCTTCAAGGGGCTCGAGGCCGATTACGGCGCCGAGGCCGTACCGGTCCCCGAGGAATGGCTGAAGAAGGTCGCCGAACTCTACCTCAGCCCCGAGGAGATGGCGAAGATCCAGGCCTTGGGCTCGTGGGAAGAGATCATGGCCGCCCTGAAGCAGAGGCTCGAGGAGCAGAAGGAGCGCCATCAGGGCGGAAGCAAATGGATCGGCACCGCCGGCACCTCGCCCTTCGGCGCCTATGGCTACAATCCCGAGGGGATCAGGATCGGCCAGGAAGGCGGCCGCAACCGCAGCGCGATCAAGGTCTGGGACAAAAGGGAGTTTCGCAACCTCGACAGCCAGGTCGAGCTCGGCACCCGCAACATCAAGGTCGCGCTGCGCCGGCTCAGGCGTTTCGCCCGCGAAGGCGCCGCCGACGAATTGGACCTCGACGAGACGATCGACGGCACCGCCCGCAAGGGCTGGCTCGACATCAGGATGCGCCCGGAGCGGCATAATGCGGTGAAACTGCTGCTCCTGCTCGACGTCGGCGGCTCGATGGATCCGCACGTCAAGGTCTGCGAGGAGCTCTTCTCCGCCGCCCACACCGAGTTCAAGAATCTCGAATTCTTCTACTTCCACAATTGCCCCTACGAGAGCCTGTGGAAGGACAATCGCCGCCGCTTCGCCGAGCGCACGCCGACCTGGGACGTGCTCCACAAATTCGGCCACGACTGGAAGATCGTCTTCGTCGGGGACGCCTCGATGAGCCCCTATGAGGTCAGCCATCCCGGCGGCTCGGTCGAGCATTATAACGAGGAGGCGGGCGCGGTCTGGATGCAGCGCCTCGTCAACACCTATCCGAGCGCGGTCTGGCTCAACCCCACGGCCGAGAAATATTGGGGCTACAGCCAGTCCACCCAGATCATCCGCCAGCTCATGCACGAGCGCATGTACCCGCTCACGCTCGAAGGGCTGGACGACGCGATGAAGGCGCTCAGCCGGAAGGTCTGACGTCGCCGCAGCGAAGGCTGGGGCCCCAGGAGGTGAAAGACACGGCGCCCTTCACCCGACGGTGTCCCAGCCTACGCTGGGACGACGAGCCCATCTCCCAGCAAAAACCGCGGGCCCGGCCCCGCCCGGCCGGCGCGGTCTCCCGGATTGTAGAGCGCGCAGGTCTCGAGCGACAGGCAGCCGCAGCCGATGCAGCCGTCCAGCCGGTCGCGGGTCCGCTCGAGCAAGGCGATGCGCTGGTCGAGGGTGGCGCGGAGGCGCTCGCTGATCGCCTGCCAGTCCGCCTTGGTGGGGGCCCGGCCGTTGGGAAGCCGGGCCATCTCCGCCTCGATCTCGGCGAGGGTGAGGCCGCAGCGCTGGGCGATCAGGGCGAAGGACAGGCGGCGGATGTCGGAGCGCATGAAGCGCCTCTGGTTGCCGCCGGTGCGGATCGCGCCGACCAGGCCGCGGGTTTCGTAGAAGCGGATCGCCGAAACCGAAAGGCCGGTCCGCCGGGCCAGCTCGCCGATGGTCAGGAGAGCCGTGGATGCCATGGAAAATGCCTTCGAAATGAAGCTTGACCTCAACTTAGCTTGAGGTCGTACGACTCGCAATCGACGGGGCCTTGGAAGCGAGGAGAAGGACGATGGCTTTGGCCAGGATCGAGCATGTGAACGTGACGGTGAGCGACCCCGAGCGGGCGGCGAGACTGATGGAATCCCTGTTCGGCTGGCGGGTCCGCTGGCAGGGACCGTCGCAAAATGGCGGGCACACCATCCATGTCGGCGCCGCCGACAATTATGTCGCGCTCTACACCGCCCGGGACAAAGCCTATTCGGAGGAGGATTTCCGCAAGGGCCGTCCGCTCAACCATATCGGCGTGGAAGTGGACGAACTGGACGAGACCGAGGCCCGCGTCGTCGCCGCCGGCCTCGTCCCCTTCTCCCACGGCGATTACGAGCCGGGCCGGCGCTTCTATTTTCTCGACCCCGACGGCATCGAATATGAGGTGGTGAGCTATCGATAGGAGTATCCTCTCCCGCTTTCCGCGGGAGAGGAGGGGCCCGCCGCGAAGCGGTGGGAGGTGAGGGTCTGTACCGCTGAGTCAGCAAGACCCTCACCTCCCAAGCCTTCGGCTTGGGCCCCTCCTCTCCCGTAAGGACGGGAGAGGGGCATCGCGCCCCCTACCCGCCCGCCCTGGCCGCCGCGATGGCGGGCGGGAGGTGGGCGGCGGCGAAGGGCTTCTTCACCACCGACGCCAGCGGATCGCCGGCCCTCACCTGGCGGATGTGCTGGGTGATGAAGAGGACGGGCACCTTGAGCTTCAGGCGGATTCGCTCGACCGCGCGGATGCCGCTGCCGCGATCCAGCTCGACCGCGGAGGTGACCAGATCGGGCGGCTCGGCTTCCGCGCAGGCGACCGCCTCCTCCTCCGTCGTCGCCATCGCGATCGACGTGTAGCCGGCGTCCCTCAGGGCGTCCTCGATCATGAAGGACGTAAAAATCTGTGGCTCGATGATCAGAGCGCGCATCATATTCTCTTGTCGAAACTCGACGGCGGCGGGACCGGAAACAACCCGACGAACAGCCTGAACGGTTCCGATCCGCCTTTGGTTGCAGTGCGGAATCGAAAAAGCTGTTTATTTTCTGTCTATTACGAGACCGGACGACGCGCCCTCAGAGCCTGGGCGAGCGTGCCCTCGTCGAGATAGTCGAGCTCGCCGCCGACCGGCAGGCCGTGGGCCAGCTGGGTGAGCCGGACCGGGAAGCTCTCGAGCCGCTCGGCGAGATAATGGGCCGTGGTCTGGCCCTCCAGAGTGGCGTTCATCGCCAGCACGATCTCGTCGATCCCGCCTTTGGCGACCCGGCCGAGCAAGGTGTCGATGCTGAGGTCCTCGGGCCGAACCCCTTCCAGCGCCGAGAGGCGGCCGCCCAGCACGTGGAAGCGGCCCGGGAAGAGCCGCGAGCGGTCGAGCGCCCAGAGGTCGGACACTTCCTCCACCACGCAGAGCAGCCGGTCGTCCCGGCGGGGATCGGCGCAGACGCTGCACGGGTCGGTCGTGTCGACATTGCCGCAGGCCGAGCAGACCGACAGATTGTCGTTCACCCGCTCCAGCGCCCGGAGCAGCGGCGTGAGCGCCGCGTCGCGCTTCTTCATCAAATGAAGCACCGCCCGCCGCGCCGAGCGCGGCCCGAGCCCGGGGAGGCGCGCCAGCGCCTGGGTGAGCGCGTCGATCTCGGGAGAAGCCATGGGAGGTAGGTAGCGAGGTAAGTCGGAGGTTCAAACCCCCCTCCCTGCAAGGGAGGGGTTGGGGGTGGGTCCGCCGAAGGCGGCCAAAACTCCGACGCCGTAAAAGTCTCGCTGCGCTCGCCTACCCACCCCTGACCCCTCCCTTCCAGGGAGGGGATTTCTACTGCGCCTGAATCCGTTCTAAGGCCCCCTCATGCGCATCGCCTTCATGGGTACCCCCGAATTCGCCGTTCCGACGCTCGACGCTTTGGTCGAGGCCGGCCACGACGTCGCCGCCGTCTATTCGCAGCCGCCCCGGCCGGCCGGGCGGGGCAAGGCGCTTCGCCTTTCCCCCGTCCAGCAGCGCGCCGAGGCCCTGGGAATCGAGGTCCGCACGCCGCTCTCGCTCAAGGACCCGGACGCCCAGGCCGATTTCGCCGCCCTCGGCCTCGACGTCGCGGTGGTCGCCGCTTACGGCCTCATCCTGCCCCGGCCGATCCTCGACGCGCCTCGTCGCGGCTGCCTCAACGTTCACGCCTCTTTGCTCCCGCGCTGGCGCGGCGCGGCGCCGGTCCAGCGCGCCATCCTCGCCGGCGACAGGATGACCGGGGTCACCATCATGCAGATGGAGGAGGGCCTCGATACCGGGCCGATGATGGCGGCGATGGGGACGAAGATCGACCGCAAGACCGCGGGCGAGCTGACCGAAGAGCTTGCCCGGCTCGGCGCCGGCTGGATGGTCGAGGTCCTCGGCCAGCTCCACCGTATCGGACCGCGCCCGCAGCCCGAGGCCGGGGCGACTTACGCGCCCAAGATCAGGAAGGACGAGGCACGCCTCGATTTCAGCCGGCACGCCCTCGAGCTCGAGCGTCAGGTCAGGGCATTCAATCCGGCGCCGGGCGCCTGGTTCGAACATGAAGGGGAGCGGCTCAAGCTGCTCGCCGCCGATGCCGTCCAGGTCGAAGGGGCGCCGGGGACGGTGCTCGACGAGTGGCTGACCATCGCCTGCGGAGTCGGCGGGCTCGTGCCGACCCTGGTCCAGCGCCCGGGGCGGGCGGCGATGAGCGGGGCCGAATTGCTCCGCGGCTTCCCGATCCCGCCCGGCACGACGCTCGGGTGACCCGGTTCCGGCTCATCGTCGAATTTGACGGCGGTCCGTTCATGGGCTGGCAGCGCCAGGCGCACGGGCCGTCGGTCCAGCAGGCGATCGAGGAGGCGGTGGAGGCGATCACCGGCGCGCCCGCGACGCTCCACGCCGCCGGCCGGACCGACGCCGGGGTCCATGCTCTGGCGATGGCCGCCCATGTCGACATCGAGCGGCCGATCGCGCCTTTCCGCCTTTCCGAGGGGCTCAACGCCCGTCTCCGGCCGTTGCCGGTGGCGATCCTGTCGGCTTCGCCCGTCGCCGACGACTGGCACGCCCGCTTCAGCTGCGTCGGGCGGCGCTATCTTTACCGGATCGTCAACCGGCGGGCGCCGCTGGCGCTCGAGGCGGGGCACGCCTGGCAGGTGGCGGTGCCGCTCGACGCCGCGGCGATGCACGAGGCGGCGCAGAGCCTCGTCGGCAACCATGATTTCACCACCTTCCGCTCCGCCCATTGCCAGTCCGAAAGCCCGCTCAAGACCCTCGACCGGCTCGACGTGCGACGCGACGGCGAAATCATCCTGATCGAGGCGGCGGCGCGCTCCTTCCTCCACCACCAGGTGCGCTCGATGGTGGGGTGCCTGCAGCTGGTCGGGCGGGGGAAATGGAGCGCTTCGGATCTGAAGGCGGCGCTGGAGGCGCGGGACCGGGCCGCGCTGGGACTCAACGCCCCGCCGCAGGGGCTGTATTTCGTCGAGGCGGTTGATCCGGCTTGAATTCCTCACCGCTATTTCTCTGGTAGGTTGTCCTGTC
>JBEVDE010000018.1:0-4973 GCA_040514175.1 Allosphingosinicella sp.
CGCCAGCATCCTGATGGGGGCGAGCGCCAACGTGCCGCTCGCCCTCGCGCCGGGGATGGGGCTCAACGCCTATTTCGCCTTCACCGTGGTCGGAGCGATGGGCGTGCCCTGGCCGGCCGCGCTGGGCTGCGTCTTCATTTCCGGCGTCGCCTTCCTGATCCTGACCTTCGCCGGCATCCGCCAGCTGATCATCGCCGCCATCCCGCCCTATCTCTTCGCCGCCGTGGCGGGCGGAATCGGCCTGTTCATCGGCTTTATCGGGCTGAAGAATGCCGGCATCGTCGTCTCCAGCGAGGCGACCTCGGTCGCGCTCGGCGACCTTCGGGCGCCGTCGGCCGCTCTGGCCTTGCTCGGCCTCGTCATCGTCGCAGCTCTGTCGGCCTGGAAGGTGCGCGGGGCGATCCTGATCGGGATCCTCGCCACCACCCTCGCCGGCTGGGCGTTCGGAATCGTCAGCTTCACGCCCCAGCCCTACGATCTGACCGCGATCGCCCAGACCGCCTTCCAGCTCGATCTCGCAGGGATCTTTTCCGGCCGTTACGGGATCGGCCTGTTCGAGATATTGTTCGTCTTCCTGTTCGTCGACCTGTTCGACAATATCGGCACCCTGGTCGGGGTGACCCGCCGCGCCGGGCTGATCGGCGAGGACGGGCGGATCCCGCGCCTCAACCGGATCCTCTTCACCGACTCGGTCGCGACCATGTTCGGAGCGCTCGCCGGCACCAGCACGGTGACTTCCTATGTGGAGAGCGCCGCGGGCGTGCAGGCGGGCGGCCGCACCGGGATCACCGCGATCGTCACCGGCCTCCTCTTCCTGCTGGCGATGCTCGCCGCCCCCTACGCCCAGCTCATCCCGCTCGCCGCGACCGCGCCCGCCCTGATCCTGGTCGGAGGCCTGATGATGGCGCCCCTCGTCGACATCGCCTGGGACGATCCCGAGGTGGCGATCCCCGCTTTCCTCACCGTGGCGATGATCCCGCTCACCTTCTCGATCGCCAACGGCCTGGCGTTCGGGATCACGGCTTACGCCCTGCTCAAGCTGCTGCGCGGGAGGATCAGCCGGACCGACTGGCTGCTGCTCGTGCTCGCGGCGCTGTTCGTCGCGCGCTTCGCATGGTTGTCGGCCGGGTGAGCGGCACCAAGGTCAGGGCGCGACGAGCGAGCGAAGCTCACGGGTGATCGGATCGTCGGGATGACGCTTCAGGATCTGGAGCGCCGCGTCGCGTTGCGCCACCGCGAGCGCCTGGTCGGCCGGGCTTTCGATGTCGGGCACGACGCCCGTCCCCTGCCAGTTCGTCCCGGTCAGCGGGTTGCGGGCCTGGGCGACCGGGACCATCGCCCAGAAGCGCGGCGACAGCTGCACGCGCGTGACGGGATTGGCGCCGCCCCGGGTCCGCTCGCCGACGATCTTCACCCGGCCCAGCGCCTTGAGCCCGTAGGCGAAGCCTTCGGCCGCCGAGAAGGTTCGAGCCGAGGTCAGGACGTAGACCGGCCTGGCGTAGCGGCCGGTCAGCCCGATCGGGGTCCATACCTGCTTGATCCCGTCGCGCGCGACGATGTCGCTCATCCGCGAAGGCTCCGGGAGCAGGAGGCCGGCGAGAAGCGCGGTCGTGTCGCCGTGGCCGCCGCCATTGTAGCGAAGATCGATGATCAGCGCCTCGGTCGCGGAGAGCATCGCGATCGCGGCCTGCAGGACGGGACCGGCGTCGCGCGCCGGCGCGAAGCGATCGATCCGAAGATAGCCGATATTGCCGTCGAGCCGCTCCGCGCTCCGAACGCCGTAATTGACGAGCGAAAAGTCCTGCTGCGAAGCCTCGGCCGCCTCCGCCGGCATCGGAAACGGCCGCGCCCGGAAGAAATAATCGACGAGGAAGTGGGGATCGCCCGAGATTGCGCGTAAATCCCCGGTCAGCTTGGCGGCCAATTGCCGGCCGCTGGCGATCGCGTCGTATCGCTTCGAACGCCGGTTGCGCTCGAGGGCGCGCGCGATCCGGGCGCCTTCCTCGACCGAAAAATGCTGGTCGCGAACGGCGGCGGCGAGATTGCCGATCGCCAGGTCGCGATCGGCCTCGGCGATGACGATGTCCGGCCGGTCGTCGGCGGGCTGCGCCGGCGGCTGGGCGCGGGCGTGGGAGATTCCGGCCGTGGCGCAGGCGGCAAGCAGGAGGGCGGCGAGCATCGGCTTCATTCCAAGGTTCCTTTCGGGGTTGCGGCCGGCGCGCAGGCGCCGCGGGTGAGCCAGATCGACAAAGCGCAGAGGAGGAGCAGGAAATGGGCCTCGGGCCGAACGAACAGGAAGCTGACGACCATGGCGGCCGCGACGGCGAGCCGGACCAGCCATCCCACGACCCTGAGGCCCCGGCGCAGCGAGGCCGAGCGGCGGCGGCGCGCCTCGTGCCAGAGCCGGGCCGCATTCGGGGACGGCGCGGATTGCAGCAGCGCCCTGCGCTCGCCGCGGATGAAGTCGGCGACGGGATCATTCATCGGGCGTCTCCCGAGGAGTCAGGCTGGCCTTGAGCCGGGCGCGGGCGCGCGACAGCAGCACCTTGATGCTGGCGGGAGCGAGATCGGTGATGCCCGCGATCTCGGCATGGCTGAACTCCTCGGCATAAGCGAGCCAGAGCAATTGCCGCTCGCGCCGGCTGAGCGCGGCCCAGGCCTCGCCCGAGAGCAGGCCGTCCGCGGCCGGCTCGACCGACGGCGCGGAAACGGTTGAATCCCATGCGACGAGCCGCCGTTCGCGCCGCCAGTGGCTGACCAGCAGCCGCGTCGCCGTGGTGAAGAGAAAGGCCCGGGCCTGCTCCGGCTCGTCCACCCATTTCGAATGATTCAGCCATTTCACGAATGCCTCCTGGCCAAGGTCCTCGGCGACCGCCGCCGTCGCGCCCAGCCTGACCAGATAGGCCCAGACCGGGCGCTGCTGGTCGGCATAGATGGCCGCGAACGCCGCGAACCTGGCTTGCGTCGTCAGCGGAGGAGATCCCAGCGGCGGGCGAGGCGCGCGCAGATCGCCGCCGCGCTGCCCAGACCGATGCCGAGCGCCAGGAACATGACCGCCCACCAGCGCGCCTCCTGGGCCTCCCGGACATAATTGATGTCGGGGCCGGGGAGCGGCGCGAAGCTGTTGATCAGGAACGCGGCGCCGACCGCGAGCAGGGCGACCGCCGCGGCGACGAGCGAGAGCAGTCGCCTCGCGAGCGCGGTGGGGCCGTCGGTCGTCTGGAACAGGCGCTCCGCCTCCGGAGAGGAAGCGAAGGCGACGAATTCCGGAGCGTCGCCGAACCGCTCGGCGATCCGCCCGAGCAGGCGCTCGCGTTCGGCCAGGCTCGCGCGCAGGATCTTCTCGCGGCGGAGCGCGATGATGGATATCGCGATCGTGGCCGCGACGACGACCATCGCCATGGCGATAAGGATGAGGTCCTGGTTCAAGTGCATCTCCTTCGATGCCAGTGAGACGCCTGGACCGGCCGGCCGGTTAACTCGCGCCGGCAATGGGGCGCGAACCGGGCTATTCCGGCAGCACCCTTATCTCCTCGCCGGCCGGAAGCTCCTCGCAATTGTCGCCGGGGCCGGCGCGGTCGATGACGAGGAAATCGCTTTCGTCGAGGACGAGGAGGAAGTGGTGCCAGACGCCCTTGCGGTAATGGACGCCCTGATGGCCCCCGGCCCGGAAGAGGCGGATCTTGCCTGGGTCGAACTCGCCCGCGGGGGCCACGGCGACGAGATAGGGCCGGCCGCTCAGCGGCACGAAGCTCTGGCTGCCCAGCGGATGGCGCTCGAACCCCTTCAGCACCCATTGCCCGAGCGGCCGGGCTCGGAACAGGCTGATGACGGGGAGGCCGCCGCCCTGTGCGACGTCGACCTCGGCCAAACGGTCGTAGCGGACCGCGTGGCCCTCGTTGATGGTCAGCTTCACCGCCGCGTCGGAGGCTTCGATCACGCTTCCGAAGGGCTCGAAGGCCTCGGCGGTCAGCGGTTCGGGCGTGAGTTCGCGCATGGCGCTTCCTTATTTGGAGGGTTGTGCACCCGATAGCTCCGCTTCATCGTGCCCTGCGTGATAGGCGGTGCATTTGACTGAAGAAAGCTATCCGCGCGACCTCGCCGGCTACGGCCGCATGCCGCCGCATGCGCAATGGCCGGGCGGCGCTCGCATCGCGGTGCAGATCGTTTTGAATTACGAGGAAGGCGCCGAGGCCAATATCCTCGACGGGGATCCGGCCTCGGAGGTTTTCCTCTCGGACATCGCCAATGCGGCGCCCGTCCAGGGCGCCCGGCACATGAGCATGGAGCAGATTTACGAATATGGGTCGCGCGCCGGGGTGTGGCGGCTGCTTCGGCTGTTCGGGCGTTACGATATCCCGGTCACCGTGTTCGGAGTGGCGCTGGCGATGCAGCGCAATCCGGCGGTGGTGGACGCCTTCCTGGAGGCGGGGCACGAGATCGCCTCGCACGGCTGGCGGTGGATCAATTATCAGTGGGTGCCCGAAGCCGAGGAGCGCGCCGACCTGGAGCGGGCGATCGAGGTCCACCGGCAATTGACCGGAGAGCGGCCGCTCGGCTGGTATACCGGCCGGACCGGCCCCAATACGCGGCGGATCGTCGCGCAGGACGGGGGTTTCCTCTACGACGCGGACGATTATTCGGACGACCTGCCCTTCTGGACGAGGGTGGCGGGGAAGAGCCACCTCATCGTGCCCTATTCGCTGGAGACGAACGACATGCGCTTCGCCAGCGCCAACATGCACACCGGCGACCAGTTCTTCGCCTATCTGCGCGACACGTTCGACATTCTTTATGCGGAAGGGGAGGAGCGGCCGAAGATGATGTCGGTCGGGCTCCACTGCCGGCTCGCCGGCCGGCCGGGCAAGCTCGCCGGGCTCGAGAAATTCCTGCGCCATGCGCTCGGCCACGAGGACGTATGGTTCTGCCGGCGCATCGAGATCGCGCGTCACTGGCGCGCCACCCACAAGGCG
>JBEVDE010000062.1:0-5249 GCA_040514175.1 Allosphingosinicella sp.
ATCTCGCCGGTCGCCGAGACGATCTCGGTCCGAAGCCGGGCGGCGAGGGGCCTGGCGACGAAGCTCCCGTCTGCGGCGGCCCGTAGCGAGACTCCCGATCCGTCCGCGCGGGTCGCGTCGAGCGCGACCAGCCGGATCCGGGCGCCGGCGCCGGCCAGCCGGTAGTCGAGCCTGACCTCGCCGGGCGTGGTTCCGAGCGCCGCGAGCACCGGGGTGGCCGCCCGGCTCGCGGCTTCCGGGGACACTCCGGCCGAGCTGAGCGCCGACAGCACCTGTCCGCTATCTTCGAGCATCACCGTCCGCCGGCTGGTGTCCAAGGCGGGGGCCGCGGCCTTCGCCGGGGGCGTCCGAGGCGCCGCGTCGGGCGGCGGCGCCGGACGGACCAGCAAGTAGAGGGCGGCGATCCCGGCCAGCGCGGCCACCCCGAGTCCCGCGAGCCGAAGCGCCGGGCCGGTGCCGGCCTGTTCCTGCCGCGTTGCGCTCGCGCGCCCGGACGGCTCTTCCGAAATGTCCGCCGCGCCTGGAGTCCAGGTCCTGGGATCGAAGGAGTCAGCGCTGGCGGGATCGGTCCCGCGCGGCGGCTCGCCGCCGGGTCGGGCCGTCGGCATCCGATCCGGCCCTCGCCAGGTCCGTGGGTCGTAGGAAGATTCGTCGCCGTCCCGGCCGCCCATCGCCCCTCCGACAGCCTTGTCCGACCTGTCCCGCGCTGTGAAGCCGAGCGATATCCCAGCTTTATCAAAAGGTGAAGCTATGCTTAAGTGTTGAAGCTTCGGGGGGAATCTGATGGCGGGTAAGAACCGGGTTGCCTGGCGCGAGGGAATGTTTCTACGCCCGCAACATTTCCAGGCCCAGGATCGCTATTTCGATTCCCAGCTGCGCGCGCGCGCGGAAAGCATAAGGCCCTTTCCCTGGGGCTTTACTGAGCTGGTTGTCGACGAGGACCTCGCATCACTCGGCAAGTTCGGAGTGACTCGCTGCTCGGGCGTCCTTCCCGACGGCACCCCCTTTTCCATCCCCGACGAAATGCCGCCGCCCGAGCCGCTCGACGTCCCCGCCGATGCACGCGACGCGCTGATCTCGCTCACTCTGCCGGCAGCCCAAATCGGAGCGGTCGAATTTCGCGAGAGCGGCGCCGCCGGTCAGGAAGCGCGCTTCGTCGTCGACGAAAGCGAGATCGCCGACGCTTTCTCGAACGATCGCGCATCGGAGCCGATCGAGCTCGGCCGTCCGAACCTGCGCTTCGGAATCACCCGCGACCAGACCTATGGAAGGGTGACGCTGGGCGCGGTCCGGGTGCGCGAAATCCAGAACAAGCAATTGATGTTCGACGACCGCTACGTACCGCCCACGCTCGACATCGACGCGTCGCTTCGCCTCAGGGGCGGGCTGACCGACATCGTCGCTCGGGCGGAGCAGCGCGCGGAAGAACTGGCGCTCCGGGCGGTGGAGGCGACCGACGGCGGCGCGGAGACGTTCGCGAGCTTCCTTCTGCTCCAGGCGCTCAACCGCTGGACGCCGTTGCTTCGGCATCTCGACCGGCTTCCGATGGTCCACCCGGAGCGCCTCTACGAGGCACTGCTCGGCGCCTCGGGCGAGCTCGCGACCCTCATCCGCCCCGAGCGCAAGCCGCCGACGCTGCCGCTCTACGACCATGACAATGCCCAGCTCTGCTTCGAGCCGGTCTTCGACCTTCTCCAGTCGATGCTGTCGGCGGTGTTCGATCGCTCGGCGATCCAGCTGCCGCTCGAGGCGGCGGGACCCGGCGCCTACGTTTCCAAGATCACCGACCACAATCTGTACAAGACCGGCTATTTCTACCTTGCCGTCGCGGCGGCCGCTCCGGTCGAGGAGATTCGGAGCCTGTTTCCCGGAGTGGCCAAGATCGGGCCGGTGCAGAAGATGCGCCAGATCGTCGATTCGGCCCTGCCGGGCGTTCCGCTGCGCCACACGCCGACGCCGCCGCCGCAAATCCGGGTGCTTCCCGGCTACGTCTATTTCGAGCTCGACCGGGGCGTCGCCGACTGGCGCGAATTCGCCACCGCACCGGCGCTGGGGCTTCATGTCGCCGGGGACTGGCAGCGGCTCCAGCTCGAATTGTGGTGCGTGAAGAGGTCGGGCCGGTGAGCGACGACCGCGGCGAGGGCAATCCCCGCAACAAGACGGTCTTCCGGCCGTCCCCCCTCCAGGGCCTCAAGCAGAGCGGAGGCCCGGCCGGAACCGCGTCGCCGTCGCGGGGAGAACCGCCTGGCTGGGGCCCGGCGTCGCCGCCGCCGCCCGCCTACGAGCCGACGCCGGCGCCCAGGGCCCCGTCCGCAGCGAGCTTCGCCTCGACTCCCTCGCGCCTCGCCGAGGACGATGTGCCCTTGCCCTCGACCCCGCGGTCGGTGCGTAACCGGCTGCTCGCCGAGGCCGGTCCCTTGCTCGCCCTGGCGGCCGGAATCCGGGCGGGCCGGGTGCGAATGGGGCTTCCCCAATTCCATCGCCAGGCCAGCGACTCGATCGCCGCCTTCGACCGCGCGATCGCCCGCGACTATCCCGAAGAAACCCGACAGCGGGCCAAATATGCGCTGTGCGCGACGATCGACGACATCGCCCAGAATTTGCCCGGCCTGGGGTCCGACGGCGCCGAATGGGCGCGGCGCAGCCTGGTCGTCTACTTCTTCCGCGAGAATATCGGCGGCGACCGCTTCTGGCAGCTGGTCGACGAGATGCTGCGCTCTCCCGGCGACAGCAAGGACGCGATCGAGCTCTACCATGCCTGCCTGGCGGCCGGCTTCGAGGGCCGTTTCCGGGTCATGCCCGACGGGCGCAGTCGCCTCCAGGAGATCATGAGCAGGCTTCAGGGCGCGCTCGAGCATGTCCGGTCCCTGTCGATGCTCGAAATGTCGCCGGCCTGGCAGGGCGAGAAGGCTCCGCTCGCGAGAGTGGGCTTCTGGACCTATGTGGGGATGGCGGCGGCGGCGGCGCTCGGATTCCTCTTCGTCGTCTTCCTCGTCCTTCGCCTCGTCCTGATGCAGACCGGGGAGGCTCCCGAGGAGGCCGTCGCGGCGATCAACCCCGAGGAACGTCTGAGCCTGTCGCGCGACGGCGGCGCTCAGCCGCCGGCGGCGCCAAGCGTCCAGGCCGGGCGTCTCAGGCAGTTCCTGAAGCCCGAGATAGACCGTCGCCTGGTGACGGTGGAGGAAGACGGGTCGACCGTTCGGGTCCGCACCACCGTCGGGCAATTGTTCGAATCCGGATCGGACCAGCTCGAGCCCGGACGCCGCGCCCTCTTCGAATCGATCGGACGGGCGATCGAGAAGGAACCGGGCCCGGTTATGGTCGAGGGCCATGCCGACACCGACCGGCTGGCGAGCCTCGCATTCCCAGACAACATGGCGCTCTCGACGGCCAGGGCGGAGACCGTGGCCGGGATCATAAGGGAGATGCTGAGCGAGCCGGGCCGCGTCACTGCCAACGGTCTCGGCGACACCCAGGCGATCGCGTCCAACGCGACGCCGGAGGGCAAGTCGCAGAATCGCCGCGTCGAGATCATCGTCCAGCGTCGCGACTAGGAAAGGCACTCGATGAGACGGGTCTTCGCGAATTGGTGGGTTCTGACGATCGGACTTATGCTGATCGTTCTGCTTCTTCTGACCGTCGGTCTTCCGCTGTTCGTCGCCGCCCTCAAGCCGTTCTGGATCCGTATCCTGCTTGGATTGCTGGTCGTGGGCATATGGGCGCTCCTTGCGGTGCTTCGGGTCCGAAAGGCCCGCAAGGCGTCCGCGGCGATCGCCGAGGAACTTTCCCGGCCGAGTGCCGCGGATGAGGAAGGCAAGCTGCTCGCGGCTCGAATGAAGACGGCGATGTCAGCCTTGCGCACCGAGTCCGGAAGGAAACGCGACTATCTCTACAGCCGGCCATGGTATGTCATCATCGGCCCTCCGGGAGCGGGAAAGACGACGGCCCTGCTCAATTCGGGACTGCGCTTCCCCTATGCGGAGCAGGCGCTCAAGGGCGTCGGAGGAACCCGCAACCTCGATTTCTGGTTCGCGGAGGAGGCGGCGCTGGTCGATACGGCTGGGCGCTACACGACCCAGGATTCCGATCGTGAAGTCGATTCCCGCGGCTGGAACAGCTTCCTCGCCTTGCTCAAGAAGCACCGGCCGCTCCAGCCGATCAACGGGATTATCGTCGCCATCGGCGTCGACGAGCTGATCCGCTCCGATCGCGCGGCGATCGACGCTCATGCCGCGGCGGTGATGCGCCGGCTTCGCGAGCTCAGAACGACGCTGGAAGTGTCGGCGCCGGTCTATGTCCTTCTGACCAAGGCCGATCTGCTCGCCGGCTTCACCGAATATTTCGACGATCTGGATTTCGAGGGCCGGCGGGCGGTGCTCGGATCGACGCTCCCATTCTCGAGCGCCAGGCCGGACATGGAGGGGCTGGCCAAGGCGTTCGACGCGATGACCCAGTCGGTGACTGATCGCCAGGCGAAGCGCCTGTTCGAGGAGGTCGATGCCGGCCGGCGGAGCCTGGTCCTCGGTTTCCCGTCTCAGCTGCAGTCGCTCCGCGCCAGGCTGATGCGCTTTCTGGAGAGTGCGTTCGTTTCCGCGGATTCCGGCGCCATGCTGCGCGGATTCTATTTGACCAGCGGAGTCCAGGAAGGGGCGCCGCTCGACCGGATCCTCTCCGGCATGGCCGACGTTTACGACCGGCCGGCCGAGGCCAAGCCGGGTGCGGCCGGCAAGGCCTATTTTCTCAACCGGCTGCTCACCGACGTCATGTTCGACGAAGCGGGCCTGGTTCAGATGGATCCTCGCGCCCGCGGCCGGCAAAGAGCGCGTCTCGCGGCGATGGTGGGAATGATCGGACTTGCCGCCGTCGTAACGCTTTCGGCGTGGGGCGTGAGCTTTGCCAACAATCGCACCTTCCAGAGGACATTGCTCGCCTCGGCGGTCCAGGTGAAGTCGGACATCCGCCAGAATGGCCTCGACCTCAAGGCGGTTAGCAGGGACGATCCGGATCTTCGCCATGCCCTGCCGATGCTCAATGCGTTGCGCGCGCTTCCACAGGGATTCGAGCAGCGGCAGGCGGGCGGACCCCCCTTGTCGATGCGCTTCGGTCTTTTTCAGCGCGGGCTCAGCCGTCGTGCCGAGGAGGCCTATCTCGATGCGGTCCGCCGGATCATGCTTCCGCGGCTTCTGCTTCGGCTCGAGCAGCATATGGAGTCGCAGCGGGGCAACCCGATGGCCCTTTACGAGCCACTC
>JBEVDE010000093.1:0-4061 GCA_040514175.1 Allosphingosinicella sp.
GATGACGTCGATGTCGCCGAAGCGGATCGAGCCCTCGGTCGGGGTCTGGAGAGTCGCGACGTTGCGCATCAGGGTCGACTTGCCCGCGCCGTTGGGCCCGAGCAGGCCGTACATGCCGCGCGGAATCGACAAGGTCACATGGTCGAGCGCGCGAGTCCCGTTGGCATAGACGTGGCTGACGTCGGCAAGTTCTAGCATCTGAAGGAATTCCCCACCCGGAAGTTCGAGGGCAGGTCTGCCAGAGCGTTTTAGGGGTGTAAAGCAGCCGCGCTTGCCCCGGCTTGCCTAATTGCAGCCCCGGGAACCCGGCCGATCGTCCGTCCGAATCCGGACAAAGTGGACGAAGTGGACGCATCCCGGGCGGCTTCCCGGCGGGCGACGCTGTCCGAAACCGGACGAAGTGGACGAAGTGGACGCGACGGCCGGATCCGCTCGCGGATTTCGCAGCCGCGGCGGCCAATTCAGCGCAACGGGTAGAAGGTCGACAATGTCAAAGAGCCCCGATCGACGGGAACATAGCATGAACATAAGTCGGCGTCAAGATGGTTTCAACTCATGGGTGCATCCGGGATGGCGCTTGCCGATCGACTTGCTTGCCAATCGAATGCAGCGGGAGCAGAGGCACGCCATGCTCAAGATTCTCCTTTCTGCCCTGATCGCAAGTCTCTCGGTCCACTTCGTCCCGGCCGCCGCTTCCGCCGCCACGCCGCAAGAGATTGCCGACGAGGTCAGCCAGGAGCGGCTTCATGCAGTGGTCGAGAAGCTGGTGAGCTTCGGCACCCGCCACACCTTGTCCTCGCAGACCGATCCGAAGCGCGGCATCGGCGCGGCGCTCAGATGGACCGAAGCGGAGTTCGGCCGCTATTCGCGCGCCTGCGGAGGCTGCCTCAGGATCGAGAAGACGTCCGACGTGGTGACCGGGCGCCGGGTGCCCACTCCCACCCGGGTGACGAACGTCATCGCCATCCAGCGCGGCAGCGTCGATCCGAACCGGGTGGTGATCATCTCAGGCCATATCGACAGCCGGGTCACCGACCCGATGAACGCCACGGCCGACGCGCCCGGGGCCAATGACGACGGTTCCGGCACAGCCGCGGTGATCGAGGCGGCCCGGATCCTCTCGAAGCACAAATTCCCCTACACGATCGTCTACGCGCCGCTGACCGGCGAGGAGCAGGGGCTGCTCGGCGGCAAGATTCTCGCCGATTACGCCAGGGCCCAGGGCTGGGAGGTGATCGCCCAGCTCAACAACGACATCATCGGCAACAGCTGCAGCAGCGACGGAATCTGCGACGACGCCCATGTCCGAATCTTCTCCGAGGGGCCGCGCTGGCAGGGCCATGAGGATCTCGCCGCCCGCATCCGCAGCCTCGGCGGCTAGAACGATTCGCCGTCCCGCAACATCTCGCGCTGGTTGGACGGGATGGCGGACGACCTCAGCCTCGGCCTCGACGTCCGCCAGATCTGGCGCAACGACCGATTCGGCCGCGGCGGCGACCATACCGAAATGCTCAACGCCGGCTTTCCGGCGGTCCGGATCACCGTCGCGATCGAGAATTACAATTGGCAGCACCAGGATCTGAGGGTCGAGAACGGCCTCCAATATGGCGACACGATCGACAAGATGGACTTCCCCTATCTGACCAGGGTGGTGAAGCTGAACGTCGCGGCGCTTGCGGCCCTGGCCAGCGCGCCGCAGCCGCCGGCGCCCACGGTCGAAGGCGGGGTTTCGACCGACACCACACTGACCTGGCAGGCCGTCAAAGGCGCCGACGCCTATATCATCCGGTGGCGGCCCACCGATTCGGCCAATTGGGTGAACAGCCTGCGCGTGCCGGGGACCGTCGCCAAGCATGTCCTGAAGAGCGTTCGGGTCGACGATTTCGTGTTCGGGGTCTCGTCCGTATCGAAGGACGGCTATGAGAGCCCGGTCGCCTCCGCGGTGCCGGGCGGGGCATTCCGGCCCTACACGCCGCCGCCGGCGCAGCCATGATCGTCATGCCGGACTTGATCCGGCATCCATGAACACGGAAGCCTGCCGGCATTTCCTGGCGTCCGTGTCCATGGATTCCGGCCTTCGCCGGAATGACGGTGGGTCATGGGCCCGGGATCGAGTCCGGCGCGACGGGGTTGAGAGGTAGATGGCCAAGCGACCCGCCCGAGCCGGCCTTCCCAGCCGCCAGCAGATCCTCGACTTCATCGCGTCCAGCGACGCGCCGGCGGGCAAGCGCGAGATCGCCCGCGCCTTCGGCCTGTCCGGGCACGACAAGATCGCCTTGAAGGCCCTGCTCCACGACATGGCCGACGAGGGGCTGATCGACGCCTCGCCGGGCCGCGCCTTCCACCAGTCGGGCGGGGTGCCCAAGGTCACCGTGCTCAGGATCGTCGACGTCGACGAGAGCGGCACGGCCTGGGCGGTGCCCGAAAGGTGGGAGGCCGACCTGCCCGAACCGCGCCTCCGGGTGCTGGAGCGCAAGGGCAGGGGATCGGCCCTGGGCGTAGGCGACCGGCTCCTCGCCCGAACCGAGCAACGGGGCAATGGCTATGCCGCCCATCCGATGAAGAAGTTGATGAAGGGCAGCGAGCTGGTGCTGGGCGTCGTCCACCAGGAGGCTCAGGGCTTCTGGCTTCGGCCGGTGGAGAAGAAGGAGCGCCGCGAGCTCGCCATTTCCGACATCGGCAAGGCACAGCCGGGCGACCTCGTCCTCGCCGAGAAGGTCGGCCGCCCGCCGCGCCTCACCGCCCGAGTCTCCGAAATCCTCGGCGATCCGTTCGCGCCGCGCAGCTTCGGCCTGATCGCCATCCACAAGCACGGCATCCCGCACGAATTCCCGGACACCGTGCTGGCGGAGGCCGAGCGGGTAGCCGGGCAGGATCTCGGCAAGCGCGAGGACCTCACCCACATCCCGATCGTCGCCATCGATCCCGCCGACGCGCGCGACCATGACGACGCCGTCTGGGCGGCAAGCGACGACGATCCCGCCAATCCGGGCGGCTGGAAGGCGATCGTCGCCATCGCCGACGTCAGCTTCTACGTCCGCTCGGGCTCGGCGCTCGACAAGGAGGCGAGGAAGCGCGGCAACAGCGTCTATTTCCCCGACCGGGTGGTGCCGATGCTGCCCGAGACCTTGAGCGCCGAGATCTGCTCGCTGAAGGAAGGCGAGGACCGCGCCGCTCTGGTCTGCCACCTGCAGGTGTCGAGCGAGGGCCAGCTCAAATCCTGGCGCTTCAGCCGCGCCCGGGTCAGGATCGCCGCCAACATCGCCTATGAGGACGCCCAGGCGGCGATCGAGGCAAGCGCCGGCCAGGACCGGATCGACGTCTCCTCGCCGACCTGCTCGATGCCGGAAATCGAGGCCGGCGATCCGCCCGTCGATCCCGCCCTCGTCGACTCCACCCTGAAGCCGCTCTGGGCCTGCTGGCGGGCGCTCTACGCGGCCCGCGAGAAGAGGGCGCCTTTGGACCTCGATCTTCCCGAAAGGCAGGTCGTCCTCGACGAGAAAGGCCGGATCGTCTCGGTCGCCCCGCGCGAGCGGCTCGACGCGCACAAGCTGATCGAGGATTATATGATCGCCGCCAACGTCGCCGCGGCCAAGGCGCTGGAGGCGAAGAAGGCGCCGGTCATGTACCGCGACCACGAGCCGCCGGGCCGCGAGAAGCTGGTCGCGCTCAGGGATTACCTCAAGACCTTCGGCGTCGAGTTCGCGCTCGGCCAGGTCGTCCGCCCGGCGACCTTCAACCACATCATCGAGCGGATCGGCGAGGCGGACTTCCGGCCGCAGGTGATGGAGCAGATCCTGCGCACCCAGATGCAGGCCTATTACAGCCCGCAAAATCACGGCCACTTCGGGCTCGCGCTCGGCAGTTATGCCCATTTCACCAGTCCAATCCGCCGTTATGCCGATCTCATCGTGCACCGTTCGCTCGTCCGCAGCTTCGGCCTGGGCGAGGGAGGCCTTGCGGACGATGAAGCCGGTGCGATGGAGGTTACCGGCGAGCTTATTTCACAGCTCGAACGCAGGGCGATGGAGGCCGAACGCGATACGCTGGATCGGTATGTC
>JBEVDE010000094.1:0-3840 GCA_040514175.1 Allosphingosinicella sp.
CCGGTCCCGAAGATCCTGAGAATAAGCTCGAGGCATAAGGGCTGGCCTCCTCACACCAGCCCTCAGCTTGAATCACACCCAACCGAACTTGGGAATCCCAAATCGATTCAAACTAAGCTCAGCACGCTCTAGCTCCGGATCGAAGTACCACTTCGATCCGATCTCATTCCTCTCCCATTCGAAGCGCCGCGATAAAAGCCTCCTGAGGGATGGAAACGGAGCCATATTCGCGCATCCTTTTCTTCCCCTCTTTCTGCTTGTCGAGGAGCTTGCGCTTCCGGCTGATGTCGCCCCCGTAGCATTTGGCCGTCACGTCCTTCCTCAGCGCCGCGATCGTCTCGCGGGCGATGACCTTGCCGCCGATCGCGGCCTGGATCGGGATCTTGAAGAGGTGCCTCGGGATGAGGTCCTTCAGCCGCTCGCACATGTGGCGGCCCCGCGCCTCGGCGGCGGCGCGGTGGACGATCATGCTGAGCGCATCGACCGGCTCGTTGTTGACGAGGATGTTCATCTTGACGAGGTCGCCCTCGCGATGACCGATCTGGTGATAGTCGAAGCTCGCATAGCCGCGCGAGATGCTCTTCAGCCGGTCGTAGAAATCGAACACCACCTCGTTGAGGGGAAGCTCGTAGGTGAGCTGGGCTCGGCCGGCGACATAGGTGAGGTTCTTCTGGATGCCGCGGCGGTCCTGGCAGAGCTTGAGAATGGGTCCCAGATATTCGTCGGGGACGTAGATGGTCGCCTCGATCCACGGCTCCTCGATGCTCTCGATGCGGTTCGGATCGGGCATGTCGGCGGGATTGTGGAGCTGGATGACCTTGGCCGGCTCCTCCTTCGAATGGCTGAGGTGGATGTTGTAGATGACCGACGGCGCCGTCGTGATCAGGTCGAGATCATATTCGCGGGTCAGCCGCTCCTGGATGATCTCGAGATGGAGGAGGCCGAGGAAGCCGCAGCGGAAGCCGAAGCCGAGCGCCGCCGACGTCTCCATCTCGAAGCTGAACGAGGCGTCGTTGAGGCGCAGCTTGGAGATGGATTCGCGCAATTTCTCGAAATCGGCGGCGTCGACCGGGAACAGGCCGCAGAAGACGACCGGCTGGACGAGCTTGAACCCGGGCAGCGCCTGGGCGGCGGGCCGCCGCGCGTCGGTGATGGTGTCGCCGACCCTTGTCTCGGTGATGTCCTTGATCTGGGCGGTGATGAAGCCGACCTCGCCCGCGGTCAGCTCCGCGAGCTGCTCGATCTTGGGCCGGAAGGCGCCGACCCGGTCGACGAGATGGGTGGTTCCGGCGGCCATGAAGGCGACCTGCTGACCCTTGCGGATGGCGCCGTCGATGACCCGGACGAGGATGACGACGCCCAGATAGGGGTCGTACCATGAATCGACCAGCATCGCCTTCAGCGGCGCGGCGCGGTCGCCGCTGGGCGGCGGGATGCGGGTGACGATCGCCTCGAGCACCTCGGCGATGCCGATGCCGGTCTTGGCGCTGGTCAGGACGGCGTCGTCGGCGGGGAGGCCGACGATATCCTCTATCTCCTTCCTGACCTTGTCGACGTCGGCGGCGGGGAGGTCGATCTTGTTGATGACGGGGATTATCTCATGGTCGTGCTCGATCGACTGGTAGACGTTGGCGAGGGTCTGCGCCTCCACCCCCTGGGCCGCGTCGACGACGAGAAGCGCGCCCTCGCAGGCGGCGAGGCTGCGGCTGACCTCGTAGGCGAAGTCGACATGGCCGGGCGTGTCCATGAGGTTGAGGACATAGGTCTCGCCGTCCCTGGCCTTGTAATCGAGCCGCACCGTCTGCGCCTTGATCGTGATCCCGCGCTCCTGCTCGATCTCCATATTGTCGAGCACCTGGCCGTGGGTCATCTCCCGCTCGGTGAGGCCGCCGGTCGACTGGATGAGCCGGTCGGCGAGGGTACTTTTGCCATGATCGATATGGGCGATGATGGAGAAGTTGCGAATTTTGCTGAGGTCGGTCATTTCGACGCGGCGTTAGCAGGGGCCGGGCGGGAGGGAAACCGGGTGGTGCTCCGGGGGCCTTCGTCTTCCTGCGCGAGCGGAGGCGGAGCATGGCCGCAGGCCATCCACACCGAGGTCAGACTGTGGGACGAACGCTTGCGACCCTCTCGTTGGCGCCGCTGGCGCCGTCTTCAAAGAGAAGACGCAAAGGCGCGAAGGCGCGAAGCAGGCAGGCTATTTCGCTACGTCGCGCCTTTGCGCCTCCTCCCGAAAAATCCAGGGCCCGCCGCGGGTGGAGAAGACCTGTTCGATGCGACAACGGCACCGAAGCCAATCCGTCGTGCCTTAGCCGGGCCTCATGGCGAGCCTTCAACTCGGCGAACGCCTCATCGGCCGGAAAGCTCGGCCGGGGATCGTCGAGCGATTCCTGGATCATCCGCACGAACTCGGGGTCGAGCGGCTCGGCGGCCGGCGGGTCTTCGCCCTTCTCGTGCGGGCGTGCGGTCATGTCCGCGGTTCCACCGGAGTTGGGAGAGGTTGGGCCGTGCCGCGAGGGGGCACAAGGGCGGGGGGGGGTGGGGCTAGCTTTGCTGGCTGCAACCCTGAGGGGTCAGATTTGAATGGGCCGGAACAGGGAGAAGTCGTACAGGAAGCGATCTCAATTTTAGAGATGAGAGGGCCATTTTCGATCACTGTCTCATGCGCGAACTCCGTCGTCTCACCGCCGCTCCAGCAACAACGACTGCACCGCCCGCCCGAACGTCCCCCTTTCGTCCGCCAGCCGGCACATCGCCAGCCCCGTCCCGTCCTCCCCCACCCAGCACTCCGCGTCGGACAATATCCACTCCCCCTCCGGCTCCCGCGCCAGGCTGACGGTCAGGTCGGCGTTGATGAAGGTCCAGTCGGCCCAGGGCAGCTCGGTGGCGATGCCGTTGGAATAGTCGCCGACGGCGGCGGCGCGCATGGCGGGGCTCAACGCTTCGCCTTCGACGATAAGGCCGTGCTGGCGGAACCAGACCTGGGCGGGACCGAGCCTGCCGCGCGGCGTCAGGCGGCGGAGCTCGAAGGCGGAGGCGAAGCCGAAGCTGAAGTCGGGGTCGGCCGGCACCCCGTCCGGCGGCGGGGCTCCGACGGGCGGAAGGATCGGGCCGCGGGGCAGCGGGGTGGCGGCGGTGCGCACTTTCAGGACGGCGCCGCGCACCACCTCCTTGCCCTCATGGAGCAGCCGGACCTCGACGAGCTGGATCTTGCGGCCTTCGCGCAGCGTGGCGACGCGAAGCTCGAGCGGGGCGACCGGCACCGGGCGGAGCAGCTCGACGGTCAGTCGGGCGACCCGCATCGGCGCCGCCGCCTCCACCCGCTCCGCCGCCCAGACGATCAGCGAGGCGGGCGCCCCGCCGTGCTGGAGGCCGGGGTGCCACGGTCCGGCGGCGTGCGCGGTCGCGCGCGCAATGTCGCCTTCCACCAAATAGGCCGCGCCGGTCATGGCGACCGCCCTAGCGGATTCCGGCGGGGGTCGGGAAGATGGGAGCGGCGTGAAGGAGGCCCGGTTCCTTTTCGCCGCCCGCCTTGAGCTCGCCATCCGCAGCGCAATGATTTCATGCACTTGACGCTGGGTGACTTACACAGCTAACACAGCTCGACAGATTGATGAAAAGCCATTTTCCGGGGGGATTCGAATGCTCGAGCTGAACGACGTCAGCCATGTCTATGCCAACGGCACTCGCGCGCTCGATCATGTGAGCTTGTCGATTCCGCGCGGCATGTACGGCCTGCTCGGGCCCAACGGCGCGGGCAAGTCGACCCTGATGCGCAACGTCGCGACTCTCCAGACCCCGACCGAGGGCTCGATCCGCTTCGGCGACATCGACGTCATC
>JBEVDE010000106.1:0-4044 GCA_040514175.1 Allosphingosinicella sp.
AGGTGATGACCGGCAACGATCTCGAGGAGAAGATGGGCACGGTGCGCAATCCCGCCCAGCTCAAGGAGATGTGGACGAGCTGGCACACCAATGTCGGCCGCCCGATGCGCCCCGATTACATCCGGCTGACCGAGATCGCCAACCAGGGCGCCAAGGAGCTCGGCTATCCCGACACCGGCGCGATGTGGCGCTCGCGCTACGACATGTCGCCCGAGGAATTCGCGGCGATGACCGACCGCCTGTGGAGCGAGGTCAAGCCGCTCTACGACGAGCTTCATTGCTACACCCGGGCCAAGCTGAACGACAAATATGGCGACCAGGTCCAGCCCGACACCGGCCCGATCCGCGCCGACCTCCTCGGCAACATGTGGGCCCAGGAATGGGGCAATATCTACGACGTGGTCGCTCCGAAGGGGGCGGGCGACGTCGGCTACGACCTCACCGATTTGCTCGTCGCCAAGAAATATACGCCCGAGAAGATCGTCCGCACCGGCGAGGGCTTCTTCACCTCTTTGGGCTTCGCGCCGCTCCCGCAGACTTTCTGGACGCGCTCGATGATCACCGCGCCGAGGGACCGCGAGGTGATCTGCCACGCCTCGGCCTGGGACGTCGACAATGTCGAGGATCTGCGCATCAAGATGTGCACCAAGGTCAATGCCGACGATTTCGTCACCGTCCATCACGAGCTCGGCCACAATTTCTACCAGCGCGCCTACAACAAGCAGCCTCTGCTCTACCTCGACAGCGCCAACGACGGCTTCCACGAAGCGATCGGCGACGCGATCGCGCTTTCCGTGACCCCCGAATATCTCGTCCAGATCGGCCTGCTGCCGCGCAACAAGGTGCCGAGCGCGGACAAGGACATCGGCCTCCTGCTCCGCCAGGCGATGGACAAGGTCGCCTTCCTGCCCTTCGGCCTGCTCGTCGACAAATGGCGGTGGAAGGTGTTCAGCGGCGAGATCGCTCCGACCGGCTACGAGCAGGGCTGGAACGACCTTCGCCTGCAATATCAGGGCATCGTCCCGCCGACCGCTCGCACCGAGGCGGATTTCGACCCCGGCGCCAAATATCACGTCCCGGCGAGCGTGCCCTACACGCGCTACTTCCTCGCCCGCATCCTCCAGTTCCAATTCTACCAGGCCGCCTGCAAGCAGGCCGGCTGGACCGGGCCGCTCCACCGCTGCTCCTTCTACGGCAACAAGGAGGTCGGCCAGCGACTGAACGCGATGCTGGCGATGGGCGCCTCCAGGCCCTGGCCCGACGCGCTCGAGGCCTTCACCGGCACCCGCGAGATGTCGGGCGGACCGATGCTCGAATATTTCCGGCCGCTGATGGGCTGGCTGCAACAGCAGAACCGGGGAAGCAAGTGCGGCTGGCAGGCGTAGCGGCGGCACTCGCGCTCGCCGCCCTTCCGGGCGCGGTCGCGGCCCAGGCGGTTCCGATCGTTCTGGCTCCCGGCGAGGTGCTTCTGAACGTCGAGGCCGACGGCAAGCATCAATCGCGCCCCGACGTCATGACCGTCACCGCCGGCGTGGTGACGACCGCGTCGAGCGCGCGCGAGGCGCTTGCCGCGAATTCCGCTCTGGCCGCCCGCCTCATCGAAGTGGTCCGTTCAAAAGGCATTGAGCCTCGTGACGCGAGGACCGCCGAGCTCAGCGTGGATCCACGGCTCGAGGAACTGAGCGAACAGGATGAGGATCGCGGCCGTACGCCGCGCATTCTCGGCTATGTCGCCACCAACAAGCTCGAGCTGAGGCTGCGAGACCTGACTAAGGCGCCCGATATCGTCGAAGCCCTGTTCGCCGCCGGCGCCAACTCCGTCCGAGGGCCGGACTTCTCGCTCGCCGATCCCGCCCCGGCGGAGCGGATGGCGCGGCGCGCCGCCGTCGAGGCCGCCCGACTCGAGGCGGACACCTATGCGGAAGCGCTCGGCATGCGAATCTCGCGGATCCTGCGCGTCAGCGAGCGGGGCAGTTTCGAATGGCAGGGTGGTGACCAGATTATCGTCACCGGCAGCCGAATCCGTCGAACCCCGGTCGAGCCGGGAGAACTGACGACGCGGATCCGGGTCTGGATCGACTACGCGATGGTGCCGCGCTGACGGTGGTCAGACGGGCGGAACCTAGCTCGGATGACCCTCGGCTTCACCCGCGCCGGCCTCCGGCTCGGTGACGGGATCGGAGGACTGCTGACACGCCGCCGCCGCCTCCGTCGCGGTGATCGCCGCAGCCAGCACCTGATTGACCGGCTTACCCTTGCGGGCGCCGTTGCGCCGGGCCAGGGCCCTTGCGCCGAGCACCGTTCCAGCCACCGCCGCGGCGGCGCCGCCGGCGATCGCGGCGGCGGCGAGCGGGCTGCGCTTGATGTCCTCGGCCAGCTTCAGCGCCGCCGATTTGCCTTCCCGATTGTCGGGCTTGTCGGAATTGGCCGCCATGGATGAGTTTCCCCGCGCTCGGAAAAAAGCAAAAGCCTGAACGCACACGCGCCGAAGGCGTTGCCTGACCCGCCTAAAGCCGCTCCATCATGTAATCGGCGCTGCTGACGTTGAAGTCGCCGGGCTCCTCGACGTTGAGCTGCTCGACCACGCCGTCGTCGACGATCGCCGACCAGCGCGAACCGCGCTCGCCGAGGCCGAATTTCGAGCCGTCCATGGTCAGGCCGAGCGCTCGGGCGAAATCGCCATTGCCGTCGGCCAGCATCGTCACCTTGCCGACCGCGTCGGACGATTCGGCCCAGGCCTGGAGAACGAAGGCGTCGTTGACGGCGACGCAGGCGACCTCGTCCACCCCCTTCGACTTGAGCTCGCCCGCGCGCTCGACGAAGCCGGGAAGGTGACGGGCCGAACAGGTCGGCGTGAAGGCGCCCGGAACCGAGAAGAGAGCGATCCTGCGGCCGCGGAAATAATCCTCGCTGTCGACCGGCTGCGGGCCGTCCGCGCTGGCCTTGACCAGATTGGCCTTGGGGAGGCGTTCGCCCACTTCGATGCTCATCTCGGGTTCCTTTCGTTTCGTCGGTAAGATTTCGGCCGCCCTAGCAGCGGCCCGGCTCCCCGCCTATAGCTTCGAGCAATGGACCAGCCGTCTTTCCTCTCGGGTCAGCTCCTTCTCGCCATGCCGGGCATCGGCGATCCGCGCTTCGAGAAGGCGGTCATCGCCATGTGCGTTCATGACGGGAATGGAGCGCTCGGCATCGGCCTCGGCCGCATCGTGCCGCGCATCAGCTTCCACGATCTGCTCAGCCAGCTCAACATCGAGCCCGGAGTCGCCCCCGACGTCGCCATCCATGCCGGCGGCCCGGTCCAGCCGCAGCGCGGCTTCATCCTTCACTCGACCGACTGGGGCGGCGAGGAGACGATCGAGGTCGCCGAGCGGTGGGCCCTCACCGCCACCCTCGACATCCTGCGCGCCATCGCCGAGGGCAGGGGCCCGAGCCGCTGGCTCGCCGCTCTCGGCTATGCCGGCTGGGGGGCTGGCCAGCTCGAGGAGGAATTGCGCGGCAACGGCTGGTTCGCCACCCCCGGCAGCGACGAATTGCTCTACACCTGCGACGTCGACAACCGCTGGAGCGCCGCCTTCCTGAGCGCCGGGGTCGACACGAGGATGCTGACTGCGGATTTCGGGACGGCCTAAGTCTCTGCATCCAGCGCGAGCCTTCATCGGCCGCAGGCCAATCATTTTTCAACGCGACTACGCGACGACGCAACGAGGTCGTGCGGCTCCCAAAGGCCATGCGAATTTGCAGATGCAGCTGACAGGGTCGATGCATCGTAGCGTCGTTGCGTCGTCGGGTTCAAAATTGAAGGTTGCGGCGCCTTCGGCTCCGCGACGGTGGACGACCCTGTCCGTCTTTGAGGTCGGCCGATTTCCCTGCGTGACGAGGGGCTTAACCATCTCCCCTCATCCTTCGCCAACCGACTCGTGAAACTCTCTCTGGCTCGCGGCGCGTGTGGATGCGTCCGCGTGCGGAAGGGGACGGGACATGAAAAAAGGAGTTTTGAGAGGCGCGCTCGGCCTGGCGGCCGCGGCTTTGGTTCATGCGCAGCCG
>JBEVDE010000118.1:0-2513 GCA_040514175.1 Allosphingosinicella sp.
CGGCGGCCGCCTGCTTGGCGGCCTCGGCCTCGACCTTGATCCCGATGGCGGCGCGCTCGGCCTCGCGAGACGCGTCGATCAGCTCGATCCGCTTGACGCGCTCGGCTATCTCGGTCTCGCGGGCGGTCCCGACCCGTTCCTCGGCGGCGACCGCGGCGGCTCGGGCGGTATCCGCCTCGGCCTTGGCCTGACTTTCCTCGCGGCTCTTGTTCTGGATCGCGATCTGCTGCTCCTGGCGGGCGATCTCGACCGCCTGGGTCTGCGCGATCTTGGCCTGCTCGACGACCTTGTTGGCCTCGATCTGGGCGCTGTCGACCTGGCGCTTGGCGGTGATCTTGGCCTCGTCGGCCTCGCGCTGCCGCTCGGCCTGCTGCTGGGCGACCTCGGCATTCTGGGCGGCGCGCCGGACCTCGACCTCGCGCTCCTGCTCCAATCGGGCGAATTCGGTGTCGCGGCCGATCTCGAAGCTCTTGCGCGCGGCCTCGAGATTCTTCGCCTCGATCTGGACCCGGGTTTCCTGCTCGATGTCGTTGCGGGTCTTGCGGCGAAGCTCGATCTGCTCGGTGAGCTTGGTGAG
Source organism: Allosphingosinicella sp. (assembly GCA_040514175.1). Classification (GTDB taxonomy): domain Bacteria; phylum Pseudomonadota; class Alphaproteobacteria; order Sphingomonadales; family Sphingomonadaceae; genus Allosphingosinicella. Next base: position 578 of record JBEVDE010000118.1, read on the forward strand.
GCCTTCGGCGTCGAACGCGTTGTTGGCGTTGAAATGCTCGATCGAGGTCTGGTCGAGACCGGTCAGCGACACCGATTCGAGCTCGAGGCCGTTCATCGCCAGATCGGCCGCCGAGACCTGCTGGACCTTCTGGACGAAATCGGCGCGCTGCTCGTGGAGCTGGTTCATCGTCATTCCGGCGGCGACCGAGCGGAGCGCGTCGACGAACTTGCCCTCGATCAGCTCCTTCAGATTCTCCGGGTGCATGGTGCGCAGGCCGAGCGTCTGGGCGGCGATGGCGATCGATTCGCGGTCGGGGCGGACCCGGACGTAGAATTCGGCCTTCACGTCGATGCGAAGGCGATCGAGCGTGATCAGGGCGTCGACATTCTTGCGCTCGACGGCCAAGCGGACGGTGTTGAGGTTGACCGGCATCGTCTCGTGCAGGACGGGAAGGACGAGGGCGCCGCCGTTGATGACGACCTTCTCGCCGCCGAAGCCGGTGCGGACGAAGCCGATCTCCTTGGTCGCCCGGCGGTAGAGGCGGGTGATGATCAGCCCCAAAATGAGCAGGGCCGCCAAGACGATGCCCGCATAGATGGCCATCTGGACCATGTCAGTCTCTCCTGGTTGAAGGGGTCGAGGCCGGCCAGCCGGGCGTCACGTCGAAGCTGGAGGCGATGGCGTCGGCTCTGCCGACCGCGATGAAGATATTGCCCTGGCGGCGGTCGAGCCGGACGGTCTCGCCCTCGCCGAGGGCATGATCGTCGTCATAGGGCTCGACCATCACATAATGGGGCTGGCCGTGGATGTCGCTGACCCGCGCCTGGGCGGGGGAGCCGCGCCGGGCGGTGCCGATGACGATCGTCCCGCGCCGGCCGACGAGGCTGTCGAGGCTGACCGCCGTCGTCTCGTCGCCGGGCATGATCCGGGCGAGCCCGCGGGCGCCGAGGCCGGTCAGCGGAAGCGCCGCCGCCGCGGCCGCGGGCACCGCCATCCACCAGGGCAAAGGGCCGGCGAATTGCTGAAGGGCGAGGCCGGCGAGGCCGAACAGAGCGAGGAAGACGACGAGCAGCATCAGCAGCGGCACCCGGCCGAAGCCGAGCCAGCCGAGCAGGTCGCCGTCGACGTCGGCATGCACGTCGAGATGGACCGCGGACGCCCCGAGGCCGAGCGCCTCCACCGCGCCGATCATCAGCATGACCAGCAGCGCCACCGAAAAAGGCAGGTTCGCCGGAGCGGCGATGATTTCGAGCATTCCCCTGTCTCCCGAGTCGCCAGGATAATCGGGGTTTTTGTAATTTCCTAGGCAAATCCAAGGTTTGCCGCCGGTCCGGGGCCGCGGTGCGGGGCTAAGCCATTGCCAGCGCGGCGCTTCCCGGCCATGGGCGGGGGCCATGGCGACCGACGCTGCCGAGCTCACCCGGGATTTCAAGCAGGCGATGCGCCGAGTCGCCTCGACCGTCAACGTCATCACCGTCTGCGTGAGCGGCGAGCCGATGGGGATCACGGCCACGGCCATGTCCTCGCTGTCGCTCGATCCGCCGAGCCTGCTCATCTGCATCAACCGCAGCGCTTCGCTGCACAGCCCGCTCGAGGACGTCTCCCATTTCTGCGTCAACGTCCTCCACCGCAGCCAGGAGGAGATCGCGCAGATGTTCGCCGACCGGAGCCAGCAGGCGCTGCGCTTCGCCTCGGGCTGGCACGTCGACTGCGACCGCCCGCCCCGGCTCGCCGACGCCCAGGCGGCGATATTGTGCCGGCGCATCCGGCATTTCCCCTACGGCACCCACTCGAGCTTCGTCGGCGAGGTCGAAGAAGTGAAGGTGCGGGGCGACGTGGATCCGCTCGTCTATGTGGACGGGCGCTACGGGGGGGCGGCTTAAGCGTCATTGCGAGCGTAGCGAAGCAATCCAGTGCGGCGCCTGCGCCCCCTGGATTGCTTCGTCGCTTCGCT
>JBEVDE010000138.1:0-5196 GCA_040514175.1 Allosphingosinicella sp.
ACGGCTATGAGACGATGCAGAAGATCCGGGAGCAGCCGGCGCTGGCCGGCCTGCCGCTGATCGCCGTCACCGCCAAGGCGATGAAGGGCGACCGCCAGAAGTGCCTCGACGCCGGCGCGTCGGACTATATCGCCAAGCCGGTCGACATCGAGCTCCTGCTGGCGCTGCTGAGGGTGTGGATCGGCAAGACCCGCAACCGGGCCGCGCGGCGCAAGGTCCGGCCGCAGCCCGTGCAGACGGCGGCGGAGTGATCGCATGAACGTGCCAAGGCCCGTGGGTCCGGCCGACCCGGCCGGCGCTTCGATCGGCGAGGCGGACCCGGTTCCGGCCCCGCGCGCGCGGGTCTTGGTCGTCGACGACGACGACCATAATCTGCTCGCCATCCGCACCGTGCTCGAGGACATTGCCGAGGTCGAGGTCGCCTCCTCCGGCGACGAGGCCCTGCGGCACCTCCTCAAGGGCGAGTTCGCGGTAATCCTGCTCGACGTCTACATGCCCGGCATGGACGGCTACGAGACCGCCCAGATCATCCGCGGCCGCGAGCAGACCAAGCGCATCCCGATCGTCTTCCTCTCCGCGGTCAACAAGGAGAAAGAGCATCTGATGCGTGGCTATTCGATGGGCGCCGTCGATTACGTCTTCAAGCCGGTCGAGCCGGTCGTCCTGCGCTCCAAGGTCGCGCTGTTCGTCGATCTATTCCTGATCACCCAGGAGATCCAGCGCAAGGCGGCCCAGGAGCAGAAACTGCTCGACGCCAACCTGCGCGCCAATGCCGAGCGCTTGCGCGTCGAGCAGGAGCTTCGCCTCGCCGAGCAGCGCCAGGCCGCGATCATCGCCTCTCTCCCGATCGTCCTCTACATCGAGGCGGACGGACCGTCGCCGCGGGTTCCGCAATTCGTCGGCGGCAATTTCACCGCGGTGACCGGCTACGATTTCAATGCGGTCGAGGCTCAGCCGACGCTCTGGGCGGACCGGCTCCATCCCGAGGACCGCGACCGCGCGCTCGGCGCGATCCGCGACCGCCAGCGCACCGGCGCGATGGCGATCGAATATCGCTGGCAATGCGCCGACGGCCAGTACAAGCATTTCCTCGACCAGGCCGTGCTGCTCCGGGCGGAGGAAGGCGACGCCGCCCAATATGCCGGCACCCTGCTCGACGTCACCGACCGCAAGGACCTCGAGAAGCAGCTTCTCGAAGCGCGCAAGATGGACGCGATCGGCAAGCTGACCGGCGGCATCGCCCACGATTTCAACAACCTCCTCGCCGCCGTGCTCGGCGGCCTCGGCCTGATCGAGCGGCGGCTTCCGCTCGAGGAGGAGCATAAGAAGATCATCGGCATGACCCGCCGCGCGGCCGAGCAGGGCTCCGAGCTGGTCAAGAGGCTGCTCGCCTTCGCCCGCCGCCAGACCCTCCAGCCCGATTCGGTCGACATCCGCCGGCTTTCGGCGACGGTGACCGACCTTCTCGCCCACACTTTGGGCGGGCTGGTCCAGCTCGAATGGCGCTCGGAAGCGAAAGTGTGGTGCGCCTATGCCGACAGCACCCAGCTCGAGCTTGCGCTGATGAACCTCATCATCAACGCCCGCGACGCCATGCCCAAGGGCGGCACCATCGTCGTCGCCGGCCGCAACGCCGAGGCGGCGGCGGGCAATGCGCTCGGCCTGCCGCCGGGCGATTATGTCGTCCTCGCCGTCTCCGACGACGGCAGCGGCATCCCGGCCGCGATCCTCGAGCAGGTCACCGAGCCCTTCTTCACCACCAAGGCGATCGGCAAGGGCACCGGCCTCGGCCTGTCGATGGTCTACGGCTTCGCCCATCAATCGGGCGGAGCGATCGCCATCGACAGCCAGGAGGGCGAAGGCACCAATGTCGAGATCTGGCTGCCGCGCGCCCCGGCGCCCGAGGCGGCGAAGGAGGAATTGCCGGCGCCGGCGGCCGAGCCCGAAGCCTCGGCCCGCCCCTTGCGGATCCTGCTCGTCGACGATCATGACGCGGTCCGCGAGACGACGGCCGGGATGCTGAGCGACATGGGCCACAAGGTCGAGTGCGCCAGCGACGGCCCCGGCCTGCTCCGCAAGCTGAGCGCCGCTCCGGCCGATTACGACCTCATCATCACCGATTACGCCATGCCCCTCCTCTCCGGCGCCGACGTCCTCAAGCAGGCCCGCGAGATCCGCCCCGGAATGCCCGGGATCATCATCTCGGGCTATGCCGACAGCCGCTCGATCGCCGGCCAGGGCGGCGAATCGGTGGTCCTGACGAAGCCGTTCACCCTGGACCAAATGAAGGGGGCGATCGCCGCGGTCAGCAACGGCTCCCGCGAATTCATAGAAACCACCTACGCCGGATTCCGCCGGGCCGTCTCACACGCCCCTCACGAAAGCGGAGAGGTCGCGCCGTCGATGTTCGCCGCGCCCGCTAAGGTCGACTTCAAGGATCAGACCTAGGCGGGGCCTATGACAAACTCGCGCCTCTCGAACCGGCTGTGCGGCGGCATGGACGGGCTGTCCCGGTCGTCCCTCGGCTGCAGACAAAGGGCCAGTACGAGCGCCGTGGCGATCAGAGAGGCCCGGCGGCGCTGGTGACGAAGCCCGAGGATCTCGACCACGGTCGCGGTCGCCGCGAGCAGCAAGGCGAGCGCGGCAAGGGTCCTGAACCAACTAAGCTCCCGCACCACCCGAAGGACCGACAGCCATTCCGCCGACGCGCCGAGCCAGCCGATGATCAGATTACCGGCATGAGCGGCCGCGATAATCCGGTCGAAAAATGCGCGTTCCAGGAGCAGGTGCAAAAGCAGCGCCGCCGTCGCCGTGCCGAGCAGCCCCGGTTCGAACCGATGAATCGCCTCGAGCCTGTGCGACACGGGCAGGAGTGATTCGCTGATTTCTACCAGAACATGCGTGGCCGAAACGAAGATGCAGGCTTGGCCCACAATGCCTTTTCTATGGTCAGACATGGTGATTCTCCGGACTGCTTGACAGTCCGGAGAGTCCGACTATATGGCGCAATCTTCGCCGGGGTTGTTGGGAAATAACCTCGCAGTTTCATTGCATTAGCAATACTTGCTTGCAGTAGCGGAGAGTTGGCGCGGCGGTTGTCCCGCTGCCTATTTCATGAAGGGGAGCGATGGGATGCTAATGGTATCGCCGCAGCCTTTCGATGCCGGACTTGCAACGCAAATGTAGCTTCCTTGTAACATTTGGATTGCCCCGTTAGGGTCCCGTCCCCGGGGGTTGGGGGAAGTGGGGCGCATGGGGTTTTCGCACGGGGATCTGCTCAAATTTCTCCGTCGCGAAGCCGGTGCGACCCAGGAGCAGGCGGCCAAAAGGATCGACCCGCATCTTGAGCGGAGCCCGTGGCGGACTCTGGCCTCTATCCGCACCTCGATCGCGAAGTTCGAAGGCAAGTGCCCCCCCAATATGCCGCACCATTATCGGGTCGCCATTGCCAAGGGCTTCAAGATCCCGTTCGACTGGTTCAGCATCCCCTGGTCGTCGGAAAAGGCGTTCGCCACTGCGCTCAGACGGCACCGCCTCGCCAAGGATGTCGCCCTTCCACTGACGCTCAGCCAGATCGCGGCCTCCTTTGCCGGCGCCACTCGGGTCCAGGCCTTGCCGGAGCCCGACGCCGATCATCATTCGGCGAGCAGGAGGCCGCTTTTCGAACGGTTCAGGGAGGAAGTGCAGGCCCCGGGCCCTGGCGTCCTCGTCGTCGAGGGAGTCTCGGGCTACGGCAAGTCCTCGTTCGTCAGCCTGGCAGTCCTGCAGCTCGAACGGCTTCGAATCCGCCAGCTCGTCCTCGCCGTGCAATGCCGGGACCGCACGGGCGAGCAGATCGTTCGCCACATCAAGGAGCTCGTCTGCAGCGTCGACGATCGCATCAAGGACGACAATCCCCAGCACTTCTTCGAGCACGTACCGGCCATCGTCATCCTCGACGACGCCGACAAGATTTCCGGGGTGAGCGAAAAGGGCGGAGCCCCGATCGCCGGAGCCCTGCTCGCGGAGCTGCTCGCGGTGCCGATGCAGGGCCGTCGTCGCCTGAAGGTCATCCTGACCATGCGGTCGTCGAAGGGTCCGGCGGCGACCTTGTTCGAGGAGCTTTCGCTGCTCACCGACCGCGCCCCGATCCAGCCCATTCACCTTGATCCGCTGACCACCGAAGATGTCGCGGCCGTCCTCCGCAAGAAGCTGAAATATCAGAGCGAGACGTCGACTCGTTTCGCCCGGATAATCGGCGGCGATCCGATCGCCGTCTCGACCTTCGTGGCGAGCAGCCCCGACGACCGCCTTGAGCGGGTGGAGGTCCTCGCCAACGACCTCGCCGACGGGCACCTGCTCGGAATCGAGGAGCGGACCTGCGAGATGCAGCCGCTGCTCGACGCACTGCAACGGCGCAGCCGGGTCGCGGTGCTGACCGCCGCGATCCTGACCTTCTCGCCGGGGGCGGTCGACCTCGACCGTTGCCAGCGACTCGTCGACAAGCTGATCGCCGACAGTATCCTGAAGAAAGGCCCGCAGGCCGTCCCCGACGACTCCGTGCGTGCGGTTCTGCGCGAGGTGCTCGACGATTTCACCGTGACGAGTTCGACCCAGACCGAGCTCCACCCCAGGGTCAGGGCTACCTTCCGCATTCTGTTTGGCGCGCGAATCGGCATGGACGCACTCCGCCAGATCCACCGGCGCATGGCGCAATCAGCGGTCGAGCCCGCCGTCCTCGTCGACGGAAGCGGTCCAACCCCTCTCAACTTCAGCAGCTACTATGCGATCCTCCACCACCTGATCGCCCTCTACTGGCTGGCGCCGGCGGCCAAGCACGGTCAGGTCGCGATCCAGCGCAAGCCGAAGACGGACCTGCCATCGGCCAACGACATTCGTGCGCTGGAATTGCTGCTCGATTCGGACGAGTGCCTGCTCGATCGCACCGAGATCGTCAACGTGACCTACGCGTCGTTGATGCTGAGCCGGGTCGATCCGGACCACGGCACGCGCATCGCGAGCCGTCAGTTCGGCGATTATGAGCGGAAGCTCAAGATGCTGACCATGTTCACGAAGGAGGGACTGAAGGAAAAGTCGGCGCTGTCGCCACTTCCCGAGCTCGCCATGCCCTACATGGTCCAGCTGCTTCTCGATATTGCAGTCTGCGCAACCCAATCCGGCCTTCTCGAGATCGCTCGGGAAGCCATACATTCCCGG
>JBEVDE010000191.1:0-12695 GCA_040514175.1 Allosphingosinicella sp.
CTGGTCGACCCCTTTTCGGGAGGCGGGCGGCGTAGGGGGCGGGGGAGGGGGAGGCGGCGGCGGGGGGGGCGGCGCCGGTTTCGGGTGGACGCCGCCTCGGCCGCCACCGCCGCCCCCGCAGGCGCCGAGCGCCAGGACAAGCACGGAGATGCCGACGGTGCGAAGGATCGGATTCTTCATCTCCACGGGCCCTCGTGCGGGAGCAAATCCTACGCGCGCTCTAACTCCTTGGGGAGCGGTCGAAAAAGTTTAGCAATTTCGGTCCGGGCGCTTTCTCTCGCGGCGCGACCCTGGTCGGGCGGCGACCGCGCGTTAGGAGTTGGCACCCGCCACGGCGGTGGATAGGCTGGCGTCCGGATGGTCAGTTTTGGGCATGTTCGCGCGCATATCACCTCGCGCCCTCCCGGTTGCCCGGACGGGCGGGTGGTCCTTTCGGCGATGGGGCGCGGGGACAGCCCGATCTATTGCGCGACCCCGGCCCTCAAATTCGTCCTGGACGGGGAGGAAAGATACGAGGTCGACGGCCGCATCCGGGTGGTCCGGCCGGGCGAGTTTCTCCTCGTGGAAGCGGGAACCCGGCTGCGCGCGATATTGCCGAGACGCGACTGCACCGTCGGCCTGTGCATCTATCTCCGGCGGGACGAATGGGAGCCTTATGTGGCGCTTGCCGGAAATGACGACGGCGCCCGGGAGACGACGGGCGGCCGGGCGATGGTCCTGTCCGCCTCGGGGACCGGGCTCGGGCGCTATCTGCAGTCGACCGGCCGGACCCTCGCCGCCGATCCCTCCAGAGGCGAGGCGATGGCCGAAACCATTTGCCGGGCCGCCTCATTCCACCTTCATTCGGCCCTGGCCGACATCCACCGGGGACTGGCGGCGATCGACGCGGCGAGGGGAGTCACGCGCCGGGACCTCTACACGAGGCTCGACCGGGCACGGGCCTTTCTGCACGACAATCCGCACCGTCCGGTGCCGCTGGATGAGCTGGCGCGGGTGGCGGGACTGTCTCAATTCCACCTGCTGCGAACCTACAAGGCGGCGTTCGGAGCGCCGCCCGCCGCTTACCATCGGCGCCTTCGGCTGGAGAAAGCCGCCGTCGAGCTGATCGAGGGCGGCCGGCCTCCCGGCCTGATCGGCCACCGTCATGGCTTCGGCGACATGCGTTCTTTCAGGCGCGCGTTCGTCGGTCAGTTCGGCTGCCCGCCGAACCTCTACGCGCAAGGCCGGCGCTGGCCGATGGCCGACGCCGGCTAGCCGCGCGGCCGGCCGATCGCCTCGAGCGCGGGCAGCAAGGCGCGAAGCCTGCGGACCGTCCGCTTGCGGTCGGGCAGGCGGCTGACGGTGAGGCGGTCGCCTTCCTCCTCGATCAGGAAATTCTCGCCGGGCGCGATGTGGAGGCGGTCCGGAAGGCGCAGGGCAATGCGGCCGCGGCTCCTGAACGTCTTGCCTTCGTGAACGCCCATCGCCGGCCCCTTCGTGGTTAACGTCTCCCCTTATCGCCGGTCGGGGACGGCCTTCCATCCTCGGGACATCACGTAGCCGCGCTTGCAAAGCGGCGCGGGGCGCTCATCTTCCGACAGATGCCCGAAGCCGCTCCCGACTGGCCGCAGATCGCGCTCTACGCTCTGGGCGGAGCGCTGCTCGTCATGCTTCTGTTCCGGCTTCCGATCGTCGGCCGGCTGCTCCGCTTCGCTTTCTCGCTGGCCCTGCTCGCTTTCCTGCTCTTCATCCTCATCCAGCAGGCGCCCTACCAGCCGCAGCTCGGACGGGTGGCGGAGCGGCTCGGGCTCGATCCTCAGGTCGTGGCCGGCCGGGAGGTGCGCATCCGGATGGCGGCGGATGGGCATTTCTGGGCCTCCGCCACGCTCAACGGGGTGAAAAGGCGGATGCTGATCGACAGCGGCGCGACGGTGACGGCGATCTCCGAGGCGACCGCCGCTGCGGCGGGGGTGAAGGGCAATGCCGGGCCGGTGCCGGTGGTGCTGAGGACGGCGAACGGAATGGCGCCGGCGCGCACCGGCTCGGTCGAGGAATTGCGGCTCGGCAACATCGTCGCCCGCGATCTGAAGGTGGTGGTTTCGCCCGCCTTCGGCGATCTCGACGTGATCGGGATGAACTTCCTGTCGAAGCTCGCCTCGTGGCGGGTCGAGGGGCGGACCCTGGTGCTCGTACCGCACCGGCCCCAGTCGGAGCGGCCCTAGCGGCGAGCCGGGCCCTCCTCGATTGCGGCGGGCGCGGCGCCGTGGCAGGGATGGACCGATGCGACCGATCCTGCCCCTGATCGCGCTTTGCGCCCTGCCGCTGGGCGGCTGCGCGGCGAGCCTCGCGGCGGGGGCGATCGGAGCGGCGGTCCAGGCCGCCGACCGGCCCGACAAGCCGCCCAAGGAGGATCCCGGTCCAGCCGCGCGGGCGGCCTGCACCGTTCGCGCCGCCCAATATGGCGAGGTCAGGATCATCGACACCGTCTACAAGAGCCCGGCCAAATTGGTCGTCTGGGGAAGCGTCGAATCCGACGGGCGGCGCCAGTCCTTCCAGTGCCGCTACGACGGCAAGGTCGTGGGCTTCGAGCTCAAGGCGGTCGAGAGGCGACGGTAGCCAAGTCCCGCCTCCGGATCGCGGTTCGTGCGCCCGGTCCCGGACACCTTGCCTCCGGCTTCGGAGGCCCGCAAACAGCCGCGATGCAGGAGCGGATGCACTTCAAGGGCGTCTGGCGCGATTATCAGGCCGGCGTCCTCGACGAGATCCAGGGACATCTGGATGACGGGCGCCTGCACGTGGTGGCCGCTCCGGGCGCCGGAAAGACCATTCTCGGACTGGAGACGGTCCGCCGGCTGGCGCGTCCCGCGCTCGTCTTCGCCCCCACCGTCGCGATCCGGGAACAATGGGTGCAAAGGCTGTGCCCCCTCTTCCTCGAGGAGCCGCCGCCGGCCGGGGAAGTCTCGCGCGATCTCGCCCAGCCCGGGCGGCTGACCCTGGCCACCTATCAGGCGCTCGATTCGTTCAGGCGCGGCGATGCGCTGGAGTCGGTAATCCAGATTCTCAACCGGCTCGGCCCGCTCACCCTGGTGCTCGATGAGGCCCACCATTTGCGGCGGGAATGGTGGCGGAGCCTGGAAGATCTCGCATCGAAGCTCCCGGACGTCCGGATCGTGGCGCTGACGGCGACGCCGCCATACGATTCCGGCTTTGCGGAATGGACGCGCTACGAAAATTTGTGCGGTCCGATCGATTACGAGATCGGAATTCCCGAGCTGGTCCGCAACGGCGACCTGTGTCCCCACCAGGACCATGTGATCCTGTCGGCCCCGACCGGCGACGCCCTGGCCCTGCTCGACCGGCGACGCCGGTCCATCGCCGAACTGCACGGCGAGCTGCGCCAGGATGCGCGCCTGCTCGACTTCCTGGACCGGCATCGCTGGCTTGCGAGCCCCGAAAGCTGCGTCGAGGAGATTCTCGATCATCCCGAGATGCTCTCGGCCTCGCTCATCCTGCTGGCCTCGGCCGGCCGCGAGCTGCCGACCCCGCCCCTGGAACTGCTCGGCGTTTCGGCCCGCGACCTGCCTGCACCGTCCACCTTCTGGCTGGAGAGGCTCCTCGACGGCCTGCTCGGCGAGCAGGCTTCGAATTTCCCGATCGGAGACGATTGGACGGCGAGGTTGCGCAACCGGCTGCACCGCGATGGACTGATCGAGGGCGGGAAGGTTCGACTCCACCACACGCAATCGATCTTCCGCCTCCTCGCTTCGAGCCTCGCGAAGCTCGGCAGCATCGCGGATATCGCGAAGGCGGAGGATGCTGCGCTGGGTCCAGGTCTGCGAATGGTCATCCTGTCAGATCACATTCGCGCCGGGGAAATGCCGGCTCACAGTTCGGACGAATTCGTTCCCGCCAAGCTGGGCGTCGTGCCGATCTTCGAGACTCTGAGACGGAAGGGAATTGCCCCGGACCGGCTGGCGGTTCTTACCGGAAGCCTGGTGCTGGTTCCCCGGGTCACGGCCGAAGCGGTAGAGGCGGTCGCTTCCGAGCTTGGACTGGATCCCGATTCGATCCGGGCTTCGGCGCTTGCGGCCTGCCCCGGCCATGTCCGGCTCGAGGCCGGGGCACGAGGCGGCGCCGATCTGATGAGGCTCATCACCGAGCTGTTCTCGCGAGGCGAAATCCGGATCCTCGTCGGCACCCAGTCCCTCCTCGGAGAAGGCTGGGATGCGCCGACCCTGAACAGCCTGATATTGGCCAGCAACACCGCCTCCTTCATGCTTTCCAACCAGATGCGCGGGCGAGCGATCAGGATCGACCCTGCCGACCCGGGCAAGGTCGCCAACATCTGGCACCTGGCGACGGTGGAGCAGGAAGTCCGGCTGGGCGAAATCGCCGCCTCCATGGACTGGGGCCACCTTCACGACCCGTCGTCGCTCGCCTCTTCGGATTGGGAGATGCTCGCCCGCCGCTTCCGCGCCTTCGAGGGCATATCGAACGGCCCCTCCACCCTGATCGAGAGCGGCATCGGGCGCCTGGGCATCGGCGTCGCGGACGGTCTCGCCGGGGCGAACGCACGGACGTTCGAACTTGCGGCCGAACGCGAGGGGATCGCCCGCCGCTGGTCGATCTCGCTGGGCGAAGGACTTGAGCGGGCGCGCGTTCGCCAAACCGCGGCGCCGACCTATGCGCCGCGCCGCCTCGCCTTTTACGATACGCTGCAGGCTCTCGTCATGAGCGGCCTTGCCGGCGGCGCCCTTGCCGCGGCCAACGCGCTTCGAAATGTCAGCCCGGCGCAGGGGATAGGAGCCATCTGCATGGCTCTTGCCGGCGCAGCCTTCGTGGCGAGCCTGCCGAAGCTTGCCAGGGCCGGCCGCCTCGTCTGGCGCAACGGATCGTTGGAGGGGAGCCTCAACGAAGTCGGAACGGTCGTCCTGCTTGCCCTTCATGAGGCAGGGCTGGTGGTGGATGACGATCTGCGCTCCGGTCGCTTCGAAATGGTCTCGAGCCTGGATGGGCGCAAGGAAATCGTCCTTGTGGGCGTCAGCCGAAGCGCCGAGCGCCACGTCATGGATGCCGTCGCCCAATTGTTGGGGCCCGTCCAGAACCCCCGCTACCTCCTGATCCGGAAAAGCCGGCTCCTCTGGAAGAAGCGCCGGGATTATCATGCCGTGCCGGACCTGCTCGGCGCGACGCAGCCGATCGCCGAACGGTTCGCGGCCCTGTTCGCGGCGCGTATCGGTTCTTCCAGGCTCGTCTACACGCGTACACCGGAAGGCCGGCTCGCCCTGCTCCGCGCGAGGGCGAGGTCGCTCGCGGCCGGGCTCCAGCGGCGGGTCGACCGCCGTTCGGCGTGGCTCTGAAGCGGCGACGGGAGAGCAAAAAAAGAAGCGGCGGGTCTTGCGACCGGCCGCTTCCCTGTTTCGAACCTTCGGTCCGTATCAGAAGCGCAGGTTGAGGCCGACGCTCGGACGAAGGGTGTCGAAGGAGACGGTGTCGACCGCGACGCGGATACCCATCTGCTTGCCGACCGCGATGTCGGCGCCGACGCCGACGATGTAATCGTCGATCGTGCCGGCGTCGCCGAGATCGTCGTCGTCGATCAGGCTCTCATCGACGCCGATCAGGCCGGCGCCGTCGATGTTGATCCACTGATAGCCGGCGCGGGCGAAAATCACCGTGCCGCCCTTGGCGCGGAAGCCGATGCGGCCGGCGACGCCATATTCGGCATCGATCGGGCCGTTGCCGAGGCTCAAATTGCCCTCGACGCCGATCACGGCCGACTTGCCGAGATCGAAGTCGACGCCGGCGTAGCCGCCGTAGGTGATGGCGTTGTCGTCGAGGTCGAAACCGGCGGTGTCGATGTCGTTCTCGTTCACGCCGAGGTCGTGCATGGCGACCTGAGCGCCGATGTAGGGATGAGCACTCGACTCAGCGGCGTGCGCCACGCCGGGAACGGCGAGCGGCAGAGCCACAGCGCTCACCAGCAATGCAATCTTCTTCATAATCAACAATACCCTTTTCAACTGTCGCTTTCCTGCGAACAGAACCGGCGAAGTAGACAATAGCCGAGCCGTTACAAGACCATAGCGGGAAATCAGGAGCCGGGTGTGGCGACCGGGCAACAGCTTTGCCGAGGTCCGGCGAGGGCAAAGCGCGGGATCGATAACCTGGATCAATCCGGCCCCGCCGGCCATTTCGGTCACCCCGCCAGGAGTCTCGCCTGGCCTTGCGCCGGCGGGTCGAAGTCGATCGCCCGGCCGCGCTCGCACAGGCCGACCCGGTGGGGCTCGCCGCCCAGCACCCCGCGCCAGGGGGTGCAGACATAGAAGAGGTCGAGGCCGCTCGACTCGAAGATGAGCATGGCGGGGCCCTCGCCCTCCGGCATCTCCCGGCCGACATGGAGGAGCCAGCCGGAGCGGCGGCCGTCGAGCGACAGCGCCCAGATCCGCCGGCGGGTGGTGGGCAGGCCGATGTCGACCAGGTCGGAGCGGGCGTCGGACCAGATCGCCTCGGCATGCTCGTCGTCGGCGGCGTAGGGGACGAAGAACTTCACGGCTGGACGCACTCCGGCAAACTGGCTTGCAGAATTGGGCTTGGAAAGAGAATCGCGGGCTTTCGAAGCAGCGAAGCAATCCAGCACGGACCGAAGGCCGCACTGGATTGCTCCTTCCCCGGACCCGGTCCGGGGCCGCCGCCGGCGGGCGCAGGGGACGGCCACGGTCCGTCCCCCGGCTTCCTACGCACCCGCCCGGAACAGGCCCCGCAGGTCCTGCGGGACAGCCCGTCTGAGGATTTCGCGGCGTGACGTGCGCACTTTGTTTCTCAGCGCGTCACGCCGCTCCGTCAACGAAATGGCGTCGATCTGTTTCGTTACTTTGACGATCCGATTCGGCATACAAACATCGTATTTCTGCGGTATTCCGGCCTGCTCCGATCCGTTCATCATGTGCGAACAGAAGCGGAACAAGTCCTACATTGCAAATCCTATTTAGGTTCGCTTCGGATCTAGTCGGAGCGCCGCGCCGACTCGATCTCAGCCGAGGCCGGAGACAGTCGCTAAAGCACGATCGGCTTAGGGTGACACGTCCCGTCATCCCGGCGAAGGCCGGAATGACGGGGACAAGCAAGCGACTGTCCCTAGGCGTAACGGCCGGTGACGCAGGGGCTGGTGCCGCCGCTGCCGTTGGCGCCCCATTTGCGATAGCCCTTGGAATCGAGGTGGAAGCGCATTCCCGTGTAGAAGCCGAGGCCGATCCCGAAGCCGCGGCCGCTCGCCTGGTGGATCCGGCAGACGTCGCGGATCAGCGCGGTGCGGGAGACGTCGGCGTTCACGGGCACGAGGTCGAGCGCGTAGAAATGGCGGTGGGCGCTCGCCTTGGCGCCGCCCGCGCACTGGTTCAATTCGGCGTTGCGGAAGCCCGAGACCGGCTGGACGTCGCCGATCACCGGCTCGACCTCGGCTTTGACGAAGCGCAGGGTGGCGGCGATGTGGGTCCATTCGGCGGCGGGGGCGACTTCGAAACGGGGGCCGCCGCAGTCGCGCCACGCGCTTGCGGTGCGGACCAGCTGCCAGGTCGGAACCACTCCGTCGACGTCGGCCGCCTCGAGGAAGCTCTTGAACGAGAGCACCATCGTCCGGGCGCCGGCGTCGCGCGAGAGCCAGGCGAGATAATCCGCCTTGCTCTGCCCCTCGGCCTGCTCCTGGGCGAGGGAGGGCGACGCCATGGTCGCAAGAAGGGCGGCCAGCGCGAGCGCTGCGAAGCGGATAAGTTGTTGCATAACAGGAAGATAGACACATTTCGGCCACATTTCAAGGGGTTCGGCGGCAGGGGCTGGCCTGTGGCGGCGAAGTGATATTATATCGCGCCAAACGACGGGAGAGAGATCATGCGCAGCCTGTTTTCGGCCCTTGGCGCCGCCCTCGTCCTCGCCGCCTGCTCGAAGGCTGCGCCCGATCCGCGCGGCGTCGGCCGCAACGAGGTGCTGGTCCAGGTCGCGGCCTCGGGACGGGCCGACACGAGGCCCGACGAAGCCCGCTTCACGGTCGGGGTCGACACGATCGCGGCGACGTCCGGCGCGGCGAGCGCCCAGAACAGCGCGACGATCAACAAGGTCGCGGCGGCGCTTCAGCGGCTCGGGGTCAAGGAGGACGATCTGCAGACCCGCTCGATCACCCTGGCGAGGGTCGATTACGGCCCCAATCGCGGCCGCTTCCAGGCCCATAATCTGATCGACGTCAGGGTCAGGGACATCAAGCGGGCCGGGGAGGCGCTGGCGGCGATCACCGAGGCGGGCGCCAATGTCCTGTCCGGACCCAATCTGCGGGTTTCGGACCCGGAAAATGCCGGCCGCTCGGCTTATGCCGCCGCCTATCGCGCCGCGAGGGCCCGGGCGGAGGCCTATGCGCAGGCGGCGGGGCTCAAGGTCGCCCGGGTGCTGGCGATCAGGGACGGCGGCGACGGTCCGATCCCTTATCCCGGAATCGAGGCCGCGATGGAGGCTCAGGCGATGAGGGTCAGCCCGGAGCAGGCGCCGCCGGTGCAGGCCGGGATCAGCACGAGCGAGGTCCGGGTCCGGGTCGATTTCGCGCTGAAGAAATAGGCGCCGCCCTATCCTCCCCCGCTCGCGTAGCGGGCGGGGAGGGGGGCCATGCGAAGCATGGTGGAGGGGTAGCTGGAACAGGCCTGCGTCACTTACGCCTCCACCACCCTTCGGGTGGTCCCCCTCCCCATCTGCGATGGGGAGGATTCAAAACCCGTGGAAGGTGGCGAATTCCTCCACCGGTTCCCGCGCCGTCCGGAGCGCGTTGATCGGGGCGTCCGGATCGGCATAGCCCAGGGCCATGCCGCAATAGAGGATCCGTTCGGCCGGAAGCCCGACATGCCGGGCCACGACGTCGTGAACCGCCGCCCACGCCTCCTGCGGGCAGGTGGCGAGGCCGCGTTCGTGGGCGAGCAGCATGACGTTCTGGAGGAACATGCCGAGATGCGCCCATTGCGGCCGGTCGAAGATCCGGTCGATCGAGAAGAAAAGCAGCGCCGGCGCCCCGAACGCGTCGAAATTTCGGGCGAATTGCGCCAGCCGGGCCGGCTTGTCCCCGCGCGGGATTCCGATCGCCTCGTAAAGCGCTTCGCCGCTCGCGAACCGGCGCGTCCGGTAGGGCTCCGGGAGCGGCGAGGGATAGACGGTCAGCTCCATCTCCACCCGCGCCGCGGCGAGCGCGGATCGCGCCTCGGCCTTGAGCGAGGCGAGCGGCCCGCCGCTCAGGACGTCCACGCGCCAGGGCTGGAGGTTGCCGCCCGACGGCGCCGCGGCGGCGACGGCCAGCACCTCCTCGATCAGCCTGCGGTCGACCGCCCGGGGCAGGAAAGCGCGGGTCGACCGGCGCTCCAGCACGGCCTCGGCGACCCGGTTGCGCTCGGCGGACATGCGGCTATTGTGCGCCGCCATGCGACTACTCGACAAGATGCTTCCCGGGCTCATCAAAAGAGGCGAGCTCAATGTCATTGACCCGGCCGGCAAGGCCCACCGCTTCGGCGCTCCCGATCCGGAGCTGAAGCCGGTGACCGTCCGGCTGAAGGACCGCAAGGTCGCCTTCCAGATCGCCCGCGATCCCACCTTGGGAACGATCGAGACCTGGATGGACGACCGGCTGGTGCTGGAGGAGGGCGAGATCATCGACCTCATCCTGATCATCCGCCGCAACCGGCGCTGGGAGGAAAGGACCCGGCCCAACGAGTTCCTCAAGAAGACCGGCAAGCTCCGCCATTTGCTCAGCACGCTCAACACCAAGTCGCGCTCGCTGAAGAACGTCGTCCACCATTATGACATCGGCAACGACCTCTACCGGCTCTTCCTTGACCCGGACATGCAGTATAGCTGCGCCTATTTCACCGACCCTTCGAACAGCATCGAGCAGGCCCAGCTCGACAAGAAGGCGCATATCGCCTCGAAGATGCTGCTCAAGCCCGGGCAGAAGGTGCTCGACATCGGCTGCGGCTGGGGCGGGCTGGCGCTCTATCTGAACCGGGTCGCCGACGTCGACGTGCTCGGCGTGACCCTGTCGAAGGAGCAGCTCGCGGTGGCCCGGCAGCGGGCCGAGGAGGCCGGAGTCTCGGACCGGGTGAAGTTCGAATTGTGCGACTATCGCGACGTTGCCGGCCAGTTCGACCGGATCGTCTCGATCGGCATGTTCGAGCATCTCGGCACCGCCCATTTCCCGATCTTCTTCCGCAAGATCCGCGAGCTTCTCAGCCCCGACGGCGCGGCCCTGGTCCACACCATGGGGCGGATGGGCAAGCCGGGCACGACCGACCGCTTCATGCAGAAATACATCTTCCCCGGCGGCTATCTGCCGGCCCTGTCGGAGATCGTCTCGGCGAGCGAGAAAGAGCGGCTGATCATGTCGGACTGCGAGGCGCTCCGGCTCCATTACGTCTACACGCTTCGCGCCTGGTACGAGACGTTCAAGACCAAACATGACGAGATCGTCGCCCTTTACGACGAGCGCTTCTACAAGCTCTATCTCTTCTACCTCGCCGCCTCGATGACGATGTTCACCGACGGCGCGATGGTCGTCTACCAGCTCCAGTATCTCAGGAGCCGCTACGCCGCGCCGATGACCCGCGACTATATGCTGAAGGACGAAGCGAGGCTGAGGGAGAAGCAGGGGCCGGCGCCGGCGCGGTAGGCCGCCTCTCTACCCCTCTCCCTGCAGGGGAGAGGGAGGGACCCGCCGCGAAGCGGTGGGAGGGTGAGGGCCTATTGCTGGGTCTACAGGCCCTCACCCTCCCGCTTCGCGGGCCCCTCCCTCTCCCCTGCAGGGAGAGGGGTAGAGAGGCGCTTGACCCAGCCGCCTGCTCCATGCTCATTGCTCTGAAAATCTAGGGGTGTCTTACCGATGTGGCTGCTCGACAAAATGCTCAAGAAGGTCGTCCAGAAGGGCGATCTCACCGTCATCGACCATGACGGCAAGGAATATCATTATGGCGACGGCCAGCCGGCGCCGCACGGCCCGATCCGGGTCCGCTTCACCGACAAGGGCGCCGCCAACCATATCATCAAGGATCCTCGCGTCGGCGCCGGCGAGGTCTTCATGGACGGCCGCATGGTCATCGAGCAGGGCGATTTGCGCGGCCTCGTCCTGCTCATCCGCTACAATGCGCCGGTCGAGCGCCAGGGCGATTTGAAGCCGAGGGGGCCGGTCCGCAAGGCGGTCGGCCGGATCGCCGGCCGGCTCGACCAGATCAACTGGAAGACCCGCTCCCGGCACAATGCCGAACATACCTACAACCTCACCCGG
The DNA here is from genome assembly GCA_040514175.1 of Allosphingosinicella sp. Taxonomy (GTDB): domain Bacteria; phylum Pseudomonadota; class Alphaproteobacteria; order Sphingomonadales; family Sphingomonadaceae; genus Allosphingosinicella. Next base: position 11,282 of record JBEVDE010000191.1, read on the forward strand.
CGCCTGTTCGAGCTCTTCCTCGACGAGGACCGGCAGTACACGATGGCTTATTATCGCGACCTGTCGAACAGCCTCGAGAAGGCCCAGCTCGACAAGAAGGCGCATGTCGCCTCGAAAATGTATCTGAAGCCGGGCATGAAGGTGCTCGACGTCGGCTGCGGCTGGGGCGGCTTCGCCCTCTATCTCCACCGCATGTACGGCGTGGAGGTGCTCGGCGTGGCGCTGGCGCCGGACCAGGTCGATTTCTCCAACGAGCGCGCGGCCGAGGCGGGCGTCGCCGACAAGGTCAAGTTCAAGCTTCTCGACTATCGCGACGTCGAGGGCCAGTTCGACCGGATCAGCAACGTCGGCCTGATCGAGCATCTCGGCACGCCGCATTATCCCGGCTTCTTCACGCACATGCGCCGCCTCCTCAAGGACGACGGCGTGATGGTCTCGCATTGCTGCGGGCGGATGGGCGAGCCGGGCGTCACCGACAAGTGGACGCGCAAATATATCTTCCCGGGCGGCTACATCCCGGCCCTGTCGGAGCTGGTCACCCAGGCCGAGAAGCACAAGCTGATCGTCACCGACGTCGAGGCGATGCGCTTCCATTACGCGCCGACCCTGGCGGAATGGTACAACCGAACCGTCATCAACAAGGACGAGATCATCTCGCTCTACGACGAGCGCTTCTACCGCATGTGGCTCTTCTACCTGGCCGGCGCCGAGGCCGCCTTCCGCTACGGCGGGATGGTCAATTGGCAGATCCAATATGTGAAGCGCCGCGACGCCATCCCGATGACCCGCGACTATATGTACGAGGAATCGACCCGTCTGCGCGGGATGGAGGAAGCGCCGGAATGGCATCTGGCGGCTGAGTGAAGTTCAATTCCTCCCCCGGTTTTCCGGGGGAGGGGGACCGCGCGTAGCGCGGTGGAGGGGTTCTACGGACTCAACAAGAACCCCTCCACCAGGCTTCACCTGGTCCCCCTCCCCGCGACATCGCGGGGAGGATTTTAATCCTCCCGCAGCTCCTCGCGCCGCTCCTGCATCGCCGCCCGCGCCGCCTGGCGCTCGTCGGGGCCGATCGTGCCGTCGCGGTTGGAATCGAGGCGGTCGAAGCGCTGGAGCGCCGCCTGCTGCGCCTCCGCGAGGGCGACCCGGCCGTCGGAATCCCGGTCCATCGCCGCGAAGGCGCGGGCGCCGAAGCGGGCCATCATGGCGCCGCCGCCGCGACGGGCGAAGCGCTGCCCGCGGCGCTCGCCGGCGCCGGCCGCGCGCGGCGCCTCGAACTCGGCTCGGCTGAGCGAGCCGTCATGATCGGTATCGCGCTGCTCGAACCTGTGCTCGCGCCGCCGCTCGAGGCGGGCCCCGGCGCGGGCGCGGACCTCGTCCGGCGTGATGAAGCCGTCGCTATCCGAATCGGCGCGGG
>JBEVDE010000202.1:0-8610 GCA_040514175.1 Allosphingosinicella sp.
GCGCGCCGTCAGCTCGAACCGCCGCTCGAACAGGCCGGGACCTGAGGTCTCCGCTTCGGTCACTGGCTCCCCCTTCTGCCCGGCCATCGTAGCTGCATCTCGCGCCTCATTCCCCAGGGCCGCAGGCCAGTGATTTTTCAACGCAAAGACGCAAAGACGCAACGATTTCGTGCCGCTTCGAGGGCCGTGCGACTTCTCATGCCGCTGGCGAAAAAGCACTGGGTCATCGCCGGGCCGAAGCCTCGTTGCGTCTTTGCGTCTTCGCGTTGAAAATTGAAGCTCGCGGCGCCTGCGGCTTCGCGACGGAGAGCGACCCCATCCAGCCTGGATCTGCCGCACCATCCGCTCCGGGCCCCGGCCTTCGCCGGGGAGCAGCAGTCCGCGCATCCGTCCACTTCGTTCACTTCGTCCCGGCTACGCACAGTCTTCCGCCCGGCGCGCGTCTTGACCGGGGCGATGGGGAGCCTAGCAAGGAAAAGTGCACCCGCCCGCCGCCACGCCTGCCAGGGGGCTGGTCGATTCCTTCGGCCGGCGGATCACCTATGTCCGCCTGTCCGTCACCGACCGCTGCGACCTGCGCTGCCGCTACTGCATGGCCGAGACCATGCGCTTCCTGCCCAAAAGCGACCTGCTGACGCTGGAAGAGATCGCCCGACTGGCCGACATCCTCATCGCGCGCGGCGTCACCCGGATCCGGCTGACCGGAGGCGAACCGCTGGTGCGCCGGCGGATCGCGGACCTGGTCGACGGCCTCGGCGCCCGGATCGGGCACGGTCTCGACGAGCTCACCCTGACCACCAACGGGACCCAGCTCGAGCGCCACTCGGCCGGCCTGGCCCGGGCGGGCGTGAGGCGGATCAACGTCAGCCTCGACAGCCGGCGGGAGGACCGGTTCCGGCACATCACCCGCGGCGGCGATCTCCGCCGGGTCCTGGCCGGGATCGAGGCCGCGGCCGCGGCGGGCCTGAGGGTCAAGATCAACATGGTCGGCCTGAAAGGTCTCAACGAGGACGAGATCGGGGACATGCTGGCCTGGTGCTCGGCATTCGGCTTCGACCTCACCCTGATCGAGACGATGCCGCTCGGCGAGGTCGAGGAGGACCGCACCCGTCACTATCTGCCGCTCGACTCGGTCCGGGCCCGGCTCGAGGGCCGCTTCGCCCTGATCCCGTCCCTGGTCCGGACCGGCGGGCCGGCGCGCTATTTCGACGTCGGCGGAACCTCGATCCGGCTCGGATTGATCACCCCGCTCACCGGCAATTTCTGCGGCGGCTGCAACCGCATCCGGGTCGCCGCCACCGGCACCGTCTACGGCTGTCTCGGCCACGACCAGAAGATCGAGCTTCGCGACCTCCTGCGCCGCGGCGGCTCGGTCGACGAAGCGCTCGACCGCCTCCTCGCCGGCAAGCCGCTCGGCCACGATTTCCGCATCGACGCGCCCGCGCCCGCGGTGGCGAGGCACATGAGCGTGACCGGCGGCTAGGCCGGAATGAGCGGACCTAGGGTCGTCCGGGGGCGAGGATGACCGACAATTCCTCCAGGCCCGCGGGGGCATCCTCCCAGAACGCCGACAGCCGGTCCGGGAATCGCTGCTTCAGGTCCGCGAGGACGGGCGCCGCGAGCGGTTCGTGCAGGCGCACGAGCCAGCGGGTGAGCGAGAGGCCTGCACGCGAAGCTCCGCACAGCACGCTTTCGGACTCGTGACCGATCCAATATTCGTCCGCTTCCGCCAGATCTTCAGCCAGGACCTGCTCGAACCAGGCGTCGACAAGCTCTTCGACGGCCCGGCGCTCGTCGGACCGCCACGATCGCCAATTCGCCAGGGCGAGCTTGCCGAGCACGATCTCGGGATCGTTGGCGTTGCCCGGATCGGTGACGGATATGTCGAGAATGCGCGGCAGGAAGTATCGGAAATCCCGTTCGCCGCCGATCGTCAGGAAGGCCCCCGACACATACCGCCAGAGCTGCTGCCCGGAAAGGTCGCGTAACGGCAGGTTGAGCAAAAGGTCGACCCCGCGAGTCTCGATACAGCAGGGACATCCTTCGATTGCCGACGGCGCCCGGGTCTCGAACGCCCGGTAGAGCGCCTCCAAAGCGGCGTGGATGCGGGCTCCGGTCGAGGGCGATGAGGCGGCGGCCATGGCGGCCAGCATGGCTTCGCCGGCGGTTCACCGCAACGCCGCGATGACTGCGGCCGAGGAGACGGCGCGGAGAGCTGCCTTCTAGGAGAGCAACTCGCCGTCGTCATTCCTGATCGCACCGCCGACCTCGCTCCGGATATTGCGCAACACGCGCAGCACCGCGTCGACTCGGTCCCAATGTCTTCCGCTGACATCGGCCTGGACAAGGAACGGCCCGAGCAGGTCTTCTTCATCGGACGACGAACGCGAATGGAAATAGGCGACGGGGTCGCCGGGACCCGCAAGCAGCAGCCAGGGATCGGTTTGACCGGGAAGGAGCGCGCAGAGCGCCGATTCGGCCGCGCTCCGGTCCGGCAGGCCTTCCAGGAAATAGCTTTTCAAGCCAGCCTCCCCTGCCCACCAACCCGATCCACCGACCATGGCTTGTTCCCCCTCGATCCGCAATTGTCCCGGCGCGCCGGCAGGTCGATGATGGGGTTTGCCGCAAACCGGCATCGTCCCGAATGCCTTGTTCGCCACCGGCGCCCGCTGGCGAAGAGCGGGCCTGGAGATTAGGACCGAAGGCAGACGGGGGCGGCATGGATTCGAGCACGATCTTCTGGATCGCCCTGCTGATGGGGCTGGCGGCGGCGCTTTATTCGACAGTCGGCCATGGCGGCGCCTCGGCCTATCTCGCGATCATGGCCCTGTTCGCGGTGGCGCCGGAGACGATGCGGCCGACCGCGCTCGCGCTCAATTTGGTCGTCGCCGGATTCGGCAGCGTCCGATATTGGCGGGCGGGCCAGATCAACCTCCGCCTGCTCGCCGCCTTCCTGCTCACCGCCGCGCCCGCCGCCTTCATCGGGGGAGGCATTCACGTACCGCCGGAATTCTATCGGCCGCTGGTCGGTCTCGTCCTGTGGGCCGCGGCGGCGCGGCTGTTCTGGCAACCGGCCCGGCTGGCGGAACGCGAGCCGAGGCCGCCTTCGCTCGCCATCACCCTTCCCTCGGGCGCGGGCCTCGGCCTTCTCGCCGGGCTGACCGGCACCGGCGGCGGAATCTTCCTCAGCCCGCTCATCATCCTGTTCGGCTGGGAGGATGCGCGCCGGACGTCGGGCGTCGCCGCCGGATTCATCTTCGTCAACTCGCTGGCCGGCCTCGCCGGAAACTGGGCGTCGGCGCGGTCGCTGCCCGGGGAGCTTCCGATCCTGATCGCCGCGGTGGCCGCGGGCGCTCTGGCCGGCACCTGGCTCGGCGCGGGCCGGCTGCCGAAGCCGAGGCTGCTCCAGGGCCTGGGGCTGGTCCTCCTCATCGCCGGAGCGAAGCTCATCTTCGCGTGACGCCGAGCCTGCGGCGCTAGAATTCCAGAGTCTCGACCGCTTCCCCCGCCAGGCGCGGCGGATCGTTCGGGCGGCTTCGGAGGAGCAGATCCGCGTCGGCCAGCGCCTTTTGCGCGCCGCTATCCTGATTGGCGAGCGGCACGGCGCCCGCCCCCGTCAGGCGCGCCCGATGGAAAGTCTCGCGGTCGCCGCAGGCGGGCAGCGGCCCGGCGAGCGGAAGCGAGCGCCAGTCTAGCGCCGGGGCGCGGCCGGCGAGGCCGGCGACGAGCGGGGCGAGAAGCAGCCGAGCGGTAACCATGGCCGAGGTCGGATTGCCGGGCAGGCCGAGCACGAGCCTGCCGCCGGCGCGGCCGAGCCAGACGGGCTTGCCGGGCTTCATCGCGACCTTGGAGAAGATCGGATCTAGTCCGTGCGGCTCGAACATCGCCTTGGCGAAATCCCTCTCGCCGACCGAGGCTCCGCCGGTGACGACGATCAGGTCCGCCTCGCCGAGCGCCTCGCCGGCCATCCTCGCCAGCGCCGCGAGATCGTCGGCGATCAGGTGCGACCCGAGGCTTCGTCCGCCATGTTGCTCGACCAGGGCCGCGACGCCCGGAGCGATGCTTTCGGGGATCGCGCCGGGACGGCCGCGGGCCTCGCCCGGAGGCACGAGCTCGTCGCCGGTGCCGAGCACCAGCACGGACGGCCGCCGCCAGGTCTCGACCTCGGCCACGTCCGCGCCCGCCGCCGCGACGAGCGCCCGCGGATCGAGCCGCCGCCCAGCCTCGAGGAGGACGTCGCCGGCGCGAAAATCCGAGCCGCGCGTCCTGATGAAGCGCGGGGGGCCGGGAAGACCGGCGATAGTGATGCAATCGCCCTCCTTGACCGCCACCTCCTGGATGACGACCCGATCCGCTCCCGCCGGCGCCGGAGCGCCGGTGAATATCCGGACGCAGGTCCCCGGCTCCAGCGCGCCGTCGAAGCCGGCGCCCGGGAAGGACGTTCCGATCAGCCGCAGTCGCCCTGGAACGTCGGCCTCGCGGACCGCATAGCCGTCCATGGCCGAGCAATCCGCGGGAGGCGAATCGATCATGGCGGTCACCGGCGCCGCGAGCACCCGGCCGGCGGCCCAGGCCAGGGGCGAAGGCTCGCGGCCGAGCGGCCGGGCGACCTCCGCCACCCGCCGGACGGCCTCGTCGAAGGAGATCATTCGCCCGACCAGTCGCCGGACCGCCCGCCCCGCTTCGACGTCACCCGAATGCCCTTTATCTCCATCGTCCGGTCGATCGCCTTGAGCATGTCGAACAAGGTCAGGCAGGCGACGGAAACCGCGGTCAGGGCCTCCATCTCGACTCCGGTGGCGGCGACCGTCCTCACCTCAGCGACGACCCGGAAACCGGGCAGGGCCCCGTCCGCCTCGACCGTCACCGCCGCCTTGGTCAGCGGCAGGGGATGGCAGAGGGGAATGAGGTCCGCCGTGCGCTTGGCGGCCATCGTCCCGGCCAGCTCGGCGGTCGCGATCACCGCGCCCTTCGGCGCCGTCCCGGACTGGACCGCGGCGAGCGTCGCCGGCAGGCAGGTCAGGCTGCCCTCCGCCGTGGCAATACGGGCGGTCGAGGGCTTGTCCGAGACGTCGACCATCCGCGCCCGGCCGTCGCCGCCGACATGGCTGAGGCGGCTCATTCGAAAAGCGGCCTTAGGCGCGGCACCTGCTCCGCGAACGAGCAGGGCCGGTAGCGGCTGTCGAGCGCGAAGGCGAGAATCTGGTCCCAGCCGTCGCGGCAGGCCCCGGTCGAGCCGGGGAGGCAGAAGACGAAGACGTCGCCGATCTGCCCGGCGCAGGCGCGGGACTGGAGCGTCGAGACTCCGACCGTGCCGAGGCTCACCTGGTGGAAGACGCTCGCAAATCCCTCCATTTCCCGCCTGAACAGCGGCCTCACCGCCTCCGGCGTGACGTCGCGCGGCGCGAAGCCGGTGCCGCCGGTGGTGAGGATGACCTCCGCTTGCCCGCCGTCGATCCAGGCCCGGACCCGCTCCCTTATGGCTTCGACCTCGTCACCGACGATCGCCTTGCCGGCGAGCGCGTGGCCCGCTTCGGTCAGCCGCTCGGCGAGGAGGCCGCCGGACGTGTCCGTCTCCTCCGTCCGGCTGTCGGAGACGGTCAGAATCGCGATCCTGAGCGGATGAAAGGTCCGGCTTTCGTCTATTCCGGGCATGGCGCTTCGCTCCACCGGGCGCGGGCCTCGTGATCCTCTTGCCGCGGCTCGACCCAATGCGAGCCTTCCGGCGTGTCCTCCCGTTTCCAGAACACCGCGTCGGTCTTCATTCGGTCCATCATATAATCGACCGCGTCGAAAGCGGTTCGGCGATGGACCGCCGCCGCCGCCGCGAAGACGATGGTCTCGCCGGGGATCACCGCGCCGCGCCGGTGGACGATGCGGAGCGAGGCGAGGCCGAAACGCTCGCGCGCCGCGGCGGCGATCTCGTCCAGCGAACCCTGGGTGAGACGGGGGTGATGCTCGAGAACCAGCCGCTCCACCTCTTCGCCCCCGGCCGAGCGCGTTCGGGCGACGCCCAGGAAGCTCACCACCGCCCCCTCGCCGGCAAGGCCGGCCGTCAGCTCCGCGAGCTCGCGCTCGGCGCAGATGGACTCGTCGGCGAGACGGACGGACATGATCAACCTCCCGACAGCGGCGGAAGGAATTCGACCCGTTCCTGCCCCGCAAGGAGGAAATCCTCGCCGACCATCTCATCGGCGACGCAGGCGCGCACCCCCGGGCTGAGCAGGTCCCGGGCAGCGCCGGGATGGAGGCCGGCGAGCCGGGCGCGCAGCTGCGCCACCGTCTCTCCCCGCTCGGCGGGAACCTCGCATTCGTCCCCGAGCGAATCGCGAAGCCTTCCGAAGAACCCGATCTTCACAATCCCGTTTCCGCCATTTCGCCGGCCTCCGCCGGCCCGGCAAATGCTGTTCCCGCACATCCGCCACGGGTCAATAGGAGTCTGGACGGGCGGCCCGAGCCGGGCCCTCAGACGGAGCTGGCCGGGGCCTGGCCCCGGCTCTCACTTCCAGTTGCTGATCTCGACGATGAGCGACGAGGGCATCGCCTTGATCTGACCGACCTCGAGCAAGGCGGCGAGGATGCCCGTCATGCTCCCCATCGTCAGCTTGTAAGCTGGGCAGGCGTGGAACGGCGTGCCGGCGGGTTGCGGGACCGCGGTCCGCTTGCCGCCGAACACGGTCGTCGGATCGCCGTCCGGCGTATCCTTGTCCATGAGGGACCGTTGCGCCAGCCGCTTGCACATCGCTTGCGAGATCGGCCCATTTCGCAGGCGTCGATGAAGCCTACCTTGATGGGCGCGAAGACCACCAGTTCGGCAATGCCGTCGATATGCTTGCAGGTCACTTCCCGGGTCATTGGCCTCTCTCCGACGAGACGTCTGAAAGACACGCGGCACTCGATGGAACCTGGCTGGCATCGGAGCCGGAATGTCACACCGCTTTCAGGAGGAAGTAGGGAAATCACAGAGGGCCGCCCGAGGATCAGGCCTCTGGAGACCATTGCGCATCGAGCCGTGCAATCGATGGCCGCAAGGTTCGCGGCCCCTTAGGGTGGAGCCAACGAAATCAGCAACCTGGCGAGGAAACTGGCTGGGGCGGCAGGATTCGAACCTGCGAATGCCGGTACCAAAAACCGGTGCCTTACCACTTGGCGACGCCCCAGCAGGCGGGCGGCTTATAGCGGGGGAGCGGGGCGAGGGAACCCCTCCGTCCGTGTCAGACGTTCGAGATGCGCCGGTGGACGAGGTCGAGATAATCCTTGCGAAGCTGCATCGTCAGCTCGCCGACCTCGAAGCTCCACGGGCCCGCGGAGGCGACCGGGGTCACTTCGGCGGCGCTGCCGGTGAGGAAGAATTGCTCGAAGCCTTCGAGCTCCTCCGGCCAGATCGTCCGCTCGATCACCTCGATCCCGCGCCTTTGCGCCAGCTCGATCACGGTCTGCCGGGTGATTCCGTTGAGGAAGCAATCCGGGGTCGGGGTGTGGAGCGCGCCGTCCTTGACGAAGAAGGCGTTCGCCCCGGTCGCCTCGGCCACCTGCCCGCGCCAGTCGAACATCAGGGCGTCGTCATAGCCGTCGGCCTGCGCCTGATGGCGGGCGAGCGTGCAGATCATGTAGAGGCCGGACGCCTTCGACTCGGTCGGCGCCGTATAGGGCGCGGGCCGGCGCCATTTGGAGATGGCGAGCCTGAGCCCCTTGCGGATCGCCTCCTCGCCGAAATAGGCCGGCCAGGGCCAGACGGCGATGGCGAGGTGGATCTTCGACTTCTGGGCCGACACCCCCATCTGCTCCGAGCCGCGCCAGGCGAGCGGGCGCATATAGGCGTCCTCGAGCGCGTTGGCGCGAAGCACCTCGCGGCAGGCCTCGTCGATCTGCTCGACGCTGAACGGGATCTCGAAGCCGAGCAGCTCAGCGCTCTTGCGCAGGCGCCGGCTGTGGTCGCTGAGCTTGAACACCTCGCCGGCATAAGCGCGCTGCCCCTCGAAGACGGAGGAAGCGTAATGGAGCGCGTGGGTGAGCACGTGGACGTTCGCTTCCCGCCACGGCACCAGCGCCCCGTCCAGCCAGATGAAGCCGTCGCGGTCGTCGAAGCTGCGCTGGTCCGTCACTCGAGGCTCCTTGAGATGCGCGGCGGGGATAGGACCGGGCGGTTGGGGCGTCAACTTGGCGGGCGGCTGCCCTTCCGCGCCTGGAGTGCGGCGCCGGTTCGATCCGGTCGCTGGCCCGCGCCCGGCGATATGCTACAGCACCGGCCAGGCGGCCCGGAGGAAGAAAATGCCGAACCAGAGTGAGGACACGACTATCTACAAGGTCGTCGTCAACCATGCGGAGCAATATTCGATCTGGCCCGCCGACCGCGAGACTCCGCCGGGCTGGAACGACGCCGGCAAGACCGGCACCCGCGAGGAATGCCTCGCCTACATCACCGAGGTGTGGACCGACATGCGGCCGCCGAGCCTGCGCTAGGGTCCGTACTCAATACCCGCAATGGTCGGGATCGCCCGGAGAAGGCGGCCGGCAAGGAGGGCGGCGCAGGCCGGGCTGGTTGCCCGGACAAGCCGCTCGACGTCGCCGGCGGCCTTCTCCGGGCGACCGCGAAGCGGCGGGGGGGGT
>JBEVDE010000226.1:0-12298 GCA_040514175.1 Allosphingosinicella sp.
CGGTGATCGGCTTCGGCGGCTATCCCGCGCTTCCGGCGCTGATGGCGGCGCAGCGCGACCGCATCCCGACCCTGATCCACGAGCAGAATGCGGTGCTCGGCCGGGTCAACCGGATCGTCTCGGGCCGGGTCGACGCGATCGCCACCGCTTATCCCAACGTCCAGCGCCTCGCCGCGAGCCGCGAGGGAAAGACCCACCTCGTCGGCAATCCGGTCCGCGACGAGGTCCTCGCGCTTCGCGACCAGCCCTATCCGGAGCTGACCGACGAGGGCGTCTTCCGCCTCCTCGTCACCGGCGGGAGCCAGGGCGCGACCATCCTCTCCGAAGTGGTGCCCGAAGCGCTCGGCCTCCTCCCCGAGCATTTCCGCCGCCGGCTTCAGGTCACCCAGCAATGCCGCGCCGAGGACATCGAGAGCGTTCGCGCCCGCTACGCCGCGCTCGGCATCGCCGCCGAGCTCGCCACCTACATTCCCGACATGCCGGACAAGCTCGCCTGGACCCATCTCGTCATCGCCCGCGCCGGCGCCTCGACCATCGCCGAGCTGACCGTTGCGGGACGGCCCGCGATCCTCATTCCTTTGCCCTCGGCGACCGACGACCACCAGACCGCCAACGCCCGCGAGATGGCCAAAGCCGGCGGCGCCCGGACGATCGGCCAGAAGAGCTTCACCCCGGTCGAGCTCGCCAAGCAGATGCAGAAGCTCGGCCTGGAGCCCGCCGCGCTGACCAACGCCGCGTCGCGCGCCTGGGCCGTGGGCCGGCCGAACGCGGCGAGCGACCTCGCCGACCTCGTCGAGCTGACCGGACGCGACCTCGGCCTGGATCCCGTCCCGGCCGAGGAGATGATCCTCACCCCGATCCCGAACGGGGCCTTCGCCTGATGCCGAAGCGGGGGATGAAAGGGGTCGCCAAGGACATCGGCACCATCCATTTCGTCGGCATCGGCGGAATCGGCATGTCGGGCATCGCCGAGGTCATGCACATCCTCGGCTACAAGGTTCAGGGCTCCGACGTCGCCGAGGGCTATGTCGTCGAGGGGCTTCGCAAGGCCGGAATCCCGGTCAAGGTCGGCCACCATCCCGACAATCTCGGCGACGCCGCGGTGGTGGTGGTCTCGACCGCGATCCGGAAGGACAATCCCGAGCTGGTCTGCGCCTATGAGCGGCGCATCCCGGTGGTGCGGCGGGCCGAGATGCTCGCCGAGCTGATGCGCCTCAAGTCGACGGTGGCGGTGGCCGGGACCCATGGCAAGACGACGACGACCTCGATGATCGCGGCGATGCTCGACGCGGGCGGAATCGACCCGACCGTGATCAACGGCGGCATCATCAACGCCTACGGCTCCAACGCCCGGCTCGGGTCGTCCGACTGGATGGTGGTCGAGGCCGACGAGAGCGACGGCAGCTTCCTGAGGCTCGACGGCACGCTGGCGGTGGTCACCAACATCGATCCCGAGCATCTCGACCATTACGGCTCGTTCGAGAAAGTGAAGGACGCCTTCGTCGAGTTCGTCGAGAACGTCCCTTTCTACGGCGCCGCCTTGCTCTGCGTCGACCATCCCGAGGTCCAGACGATCATCCCGCGGCTTCGCGACCGTCGGGTGGTGACCTACGGCTTCGCGGCCCTGGCCGACGTTCGCGGCGAGAACGTCCGCCCGGTGCCCGGCGGCAATCTGTTCGACGTCTCGCTCCGCGACCGTTCCGGCAACGTCGCGACCATATTGGACGTCGAGCTGCCCATGCCCGGCCGGCACAACGTCCAGAACGCGCTGGCCGCGATCGGAGTCGCCGCCGAGCTCGGCATATCGCACGAGACCATCGCCAAAGGCTTCGAGAAGTTCGGCGGCGTCAAGCGGCGCTTCACCAAGGTCGGCGAGCTCGACGGGGCGACGATCATCGACGATTACGGCCACCATCCGACCGAGATAAGGGCCGTGCTCTCCGCCGCCCGCGAGGGCGCTCAGGGCCGGGTGATCGCGGTCGTCCAGCCGCATCGCTACACCAGGCTTCGCGACCTGATGGAGGAGTTTCAGGGCGCGTTCAACGACGCCGACGTGGTCTATGTCACGCCCGTCTACGCGGCCGGCGAGGAGCCGATCGAGGGGGTCGACGCCGAGGCTTTGGCGGAGGGGCTCAAGCAGCGCGGCCACCGCGCGGTCAAGGCGGTGGCCGACCTCGAGGAATTGTGCCTGGGCCTGCGCGACCTCGCCGCGAGCGGCGACATGGTGATCTGCCTCGGCGCCGGCGACATCACCAAATGGGCCGCCGCCCTCGCCGACGGAATCGCCTGCGCGAGGCGCGACAAATGAGCGCCCTCAGAAAAATGGTGCCAGGCACCAATTTCCATCCCTTTGATGCAAAGTCCGCGTGTCGCCGGAAATTGGTGCCTGGCACCGATTTCACCGACTTCGGAGGGGCGGGATGAGCGGCGTCATCGACCTTCCGAGTCTCGAAGGCAGCGTCGAGCCGCAGGGCTCGCTCGCCGACTTCATCTGGTTCCGGACCGGCGGACCCGCGGAGTGGCTGGTCCGGCCGAACGGCGTCGAGGATCTCGCCCGCTTCCTCGCCGAGCTCGATCCGGCGGTTCCGGTGATGCCGGTCGGAGTCGGCTCGAACCTCATCGTCCGCGACGGCGGGGTTCCCGGGGTCGTGGTGCGGCTGCCCAAGGCGATGAGCCACGTCCATATCGAGCCGGGCCACCTCGTCCGCGCCGGCGGCGGAGCGATGGGCATCACCGTCGCGTCGAAAGCGCGCGACGCGCATATCGCCGGGCTCGAATTCCTTCGCGGCATTCCGGGCACGGCCGGCGGCGCGGTCCGGATGAACGCCGGCGCCTACGGCCGCGAAGTGGCGGACATCCTCGTCGAGGCGACGCTTGCGCTCCGCGACGGCCGGATCGAGACCTGGCCGGCGGAGCGGCTCGGCTACACCTATCGGCACAGCGAGGTGCCGGACGGCGCCATCGTCGTCGAAGCCCTGTTCCGGGGCGTCCCGGGCGAGCGCGCCGTGATCGGCGCCGAGATGGACCGGATCGCCGCCGAGCGCGAGGCGAGCCAGCCGCTGCGCAGCCGGACCGGGGGCTCGACCTTCAAGAACCCGCCCGGGACCAAGGCGTGGAAGCTGATCGACGAGGCCGGCTGCCGGGGTCTTACTCTCGGCGATGCCCAAGTCTCTGAAAAGCATTGCAACTTCCTGCTCAATCTCGGCAAGGCGAGAAGCTCGGAGATCGAGGCGCTGGGCGAGGAAGTGCGGCGGCTCGTGTTCGAGCATTCGGGCGTTCGGCTGGAGTGGGAAATCCAGAGAGTGGGAGTGGAGGCGTGAGCGTGCGTTCGTTCGTCATGTTGGCGAAGGCCGGCATCCCAGCGGGTGAAATACGCCCGCGCATTGCACCCCCCGGGGCCCCAGCCTTCGCTGGGGCGACGCGCATATGACCGCCCCGCTTCACGTCGCCGTCCTGATGGGAGGCTGGTCCGCCGAGCGCGAGGTTTCGCTGTCGAGCGGGGCCGACGTCGCCAGAGCGCTGGAAAGCCTCGGCCACCGGGTCACCCGCATCGACATGGGCCGCGACGTCGCCGAGCGGCTTCGCGAGGCCGCGCCCGACGTCGTCTTCAACGCGCTCCACGGCACCCCCGGCGAGGACGGGACGGTGCAGGGGCTGATGGACCTGATGGGGCTCAAATATACCCATAGCGGAGTCGAGACGTCGGTCATCGCGATCGACAAGGAGCTGACCAAGATGGTGCTGGTGCCGCGCGGCATCCGCATGCCGGCGGGGACGATGGTCGAGAGCGAAAGCCTGTACGAGGCCGATCCGATCGCCCGGCCCTATGTCCTGAAACCGGTCAACGAGGGCTCCTCGGTCGGGGTCGCGATCGTCGCCGAGGGCGGCAATTACGGCGATCCGATCGGGCGCGAGAGCGAGGGGCCCTGGCGGCATTTCGAGCGGCTGCTCGCCGAGCCGTTCATTCGCGGCCGCGAGCTGACCGTGGCCGTGCTCGGCGACGAGTCGCTGGCCGTGACCGAGCTCCAGCCCAAGTCCGGCTTCTACGATTACGACGCCAAATATACCGAAGGCATGACCCAGCATATCTGCCCGGCGGAGGTGCCCGAGGAGATCGCGGCGGCGGCCATGACCATGGCGCTGGACGGGCACCGCGCGCTCGGCTGCCGGGGCTGCTCGCGCGCCGACTTCCGCTGGGACGACGAGCAGGGGCTGGACGGCCTCTATCTGCTCGAGATCAACACCCAGCCGGGCATGACGCCGCTGAGCCTGGTGCCCGAGCAGGCCCGCTATCGCGGCATGAGCTATGCCGAGCTGGTCCAGAGGATCGTGGAGGAAGCGTTATGAGCAAGGCGATCGCGCGCGGCTCGGGCCAGCGCAGCAAGGCCAGGGCGCCGGCGCGCGGCAAGGGCCAGCGCGGCCGCGCCGCGCCGCCCGCGCCGGCTCTACCCGAAGCGGTCCGCCGGTTCAGCTGGTGGATCTTCTACGGCATGATGATCGCTTTGGCCGGGGCCTTGCTCTGGGCGCTGCGAGTCCCGCAGAGGGTCGGCGGCACCATGGGCGAAAGCGTCGGCGAGATGGGCTTCGCGTTGAGGCACGTCGACCTGCGGGGCGCGGTCCATATCCGCAAGATCGACGTCTACAACATCGCCTTCGACCAGCCTTCCTCGGCCATGCCCATGGTCGATCTCGAGGCGACCCGGCAGCGCCTGCTCCAGTTCGGCTGGGTGCGCGACGCCCGGGTCTCGAGACGGCTTCCCGACACTCTGGTCGTCGACATCGTCGAGCGGCAGCCCGCGGCCATCTGGCAGCACAATCAGAAGCTCGCCCTGATCGACATGGACGGGGTGGTGCTCGAGGCGGTCCGGCTCGACGCCATGCCCGATCTGCCTTTGCTGATCGGTCCCGCCGCCAATCTCCACGCCGGCGAGCTGGCGCGCCTCACCCAGTCGGCCCCGAACCTCAAGCCGGCGCTGGCGGGCGCGAGCTGGGTCGGCGGCCGGCGCTGGGATCTGCGCTTCCAGTCGGGCGAGATTCTCGCCCTTCCGGAAGGCGAGGCGGCGGCGCGCAAGGCGCTGACCAAATTCGCGAGCATGGACCAGTCGGTGCAATTGCTCGGCAAGGGCTATGTCAGGATCGACATGCGCGATCCGAGGCGGATGCTGGTCCGGCTGCCCGGCGATCCGGGCAGCACCGTTCCCGAGATCGCTCCCGAAGCGCCGCCGGCCGCGCCCGGCGGCGACGTCGACACCGCCCGGACGATCTGATGAAGCGCCCCACCGTCCAGGCCCCGCGCCGGCTCGTCACCGCCCTCGACGTCGGCTCGTCCAAGGTCTCGGCGCTGATCGCCGAGCCGGGCGACGACGGGCGCCTCAAGATCCTCGGCACCGGCCAGCGCCAGAGCCAGGGCGTGAGGCGCGGCTTCATCGCCGACATGGAGAAGACCGAAGGCGCGATCCGGGAAGCGGTCGAGCAGGCGGAGCGGATCGCGGCGACCAATATCGAGGACGTCTTCGTCGGCTTCTCGGCGGGCGGGCTGGTCAGCACCGTCGCCAGCGTCGAGCTCCAGATCGGCGGCCGGCGGATCGAGAAGGCGGACATCGACCAGCTCCTCGGCATCGGCCGGGAGTCGATCAGCTCGGACGGCCGGATGATCCTCCACGCGCTTCCGGCGCTCTATACGGTCGACGGCCTTGAAGGCGTGAAGAAGCCGCTCGGGCTCCACGCCGACAAGCTCGCCGTCGACATCCACGTCATCGCCGCCGACCCCTCGCCGGTCAGGAACCTGGATCTGTGCGTCCGCTCCGCCCATCTCGGGGTCGAGGCGATCGTCGCCTCGCCGGTGGCGGCGGGCAAGGCCTGCCTGAGCGACGAGGAGCGCGAGCTCGGCGTCGCCCTGGTCGAGCTCGGCGCTGGAGTGACCAACGTCTCGGTCTTCGCCGGCGGCATGCTGGTCGGCCTGAAGTCGATCGCGGTCGGCGGCATCGACATCACCGACGACATCGCCTCCGCCTTCGGCACCCGCCGGGTCGAGGCGGAGCGGATGAAATGCTTCTACGGCTCGGCGACGACCTCCCCCCGGGACAATCACGACATGATCGAGCTGTCGCCGATCGCCGGGTCGGAGGAGGGGACGGAAGCGGCCCGGATCACCCGGGCGCAGCTCATCGCCGTCATCCGTCAGCGGCTCGAGCATCTCACCGGCGACATCGCCGCGGCCCTGAAGGATCTCGGCTTCGGCGGGCCGTTCGGGCGGCAGGTGGTGCTGACCGGCGGCGGCTCCGAGCTGAAGGGGATCGCCGATTATGCGCAGGGCGTGCTCGGGCGCGCGGTGCGGATCGGCCGGCCCAATCTTCCGGGCATGCCCGACGCCCATTCCGGACCCGGATTCACGACCCTCGTCGGGCTCGCCTTGTTCGCCGCTTCGGACGAATTGGACCTGCGGTCGGTGATGTCGCCGGACCGGATCATGCCGCGCGAGACCGGGGGCAATATCGTCCAGCGGCTGATCAGCGCGGTGAAGAGTGGCTTTTGAGATTCAGGGCGTGACTTTCCGGACTCACAAACGTGACTTTTGGGACTCACACGGGGGTCTCCACACCGAAAAAATACCGTGTCGTTAACTTTTCGCTCGCGCCCAAGAATCGCATAGTGCAAAAGGAGTTAACGTATGGTCCCGTTGGGCGGAAGCAGGGGGAGAGCAAGCATGAGCATCGACTTCATCAGGCCGGAAGTAGATGAACTGAGGCCCCGGATCAGCGTCATCGGCGTGGGTGGCGCCGGCGGCAATGCGGTCGCCAATATGATCGCCAATGACGTTCAAGGTGTCGACTTCATTGTCGCCAATACGGACGCTCAGGCGCTCAACGCTTCGCCCGCCGACCAGCGCATCCAGCTCGGCCTGAGGATCACCCAGGGCCTCGGCGCCGGCTCCCGTCCGGAGATCGGCAAGGCCGCCGCCGAAGAGGCGATCGAAGAGATAGATAAAGCGCTCGACGGCGCCCATATGTGCTTCATCGCCGCCGGCATGGGCGGCGGCACCGGCACCGGCGCCGCCCCGGTCATCGCCAAGGCGGCGCGCGACCGCGGGGTCCTCACCGTCGGGGTCGTCACCAAGCCGTTCAGCTTCGAGGGCAATCGCCGCGGCCGCTCCGCGGACGCCGGCATCGCCGAGCTCCAGGCACATGTCGACACCCTGATCGTCATCCCCAACCAGAACCTCTTCCGCATCGCCAACCCGAACACGACCTTCAAGGAAGCGTTCCAGATGGCCGACGAGGTGCTCCAGCAGGGCGTCCGCGGGATCACCGACCTGATGGTCATGCCCGGCCTGATCAACCTCGACTTCGCCGACGTCCGCTCCGTCATGGGCGAGATGGGCAAGGCGATGATGGGCACCGGCGAAGCCTCCGGCGACAACCGCGCCATCGAGGCGGCCGAGAAGGCGATCGCCAATCCCCTGCTCGACGGAGTCAGCATGAAGGGCGCCCGCGGCGTGATCATCTCGATCACCGGCGGCGAGGACATGCGCCTGATGGAGGTCGACGAGGCGGCCAGCCACATCAAGGAGCTGGTCGATCCGGACGCCAACATCATCTGGGGCTCGGCCTTCAACAACGAGCTCGAGGGCAAGATCAGGGTCTCCGTCGTCGCCACCGGAATCGACGCCGAAGCGGTGACCCAGGCGCCGCCGATGCCCGCCAAGGTCTTCACCTTCCCGGGCGCGCGCGCCGCCGCTCCGGCCGCCGAGGCGCCGAAGATCACCCTGACCCCGCCCGAGCCGGCGGCCGAAGTCGCCGAGAGCCTCGAGGAAGCGATGCCCGAGCCCGAGGTCGCCGAGGCGGCGGCCGACGAGCTCACGCTCGACGCTCCGGTCGCCGAGGAGGAAGCGGGCGACGAGCTTCTGCTCGACGCGGCGATGCTCGGCGACGAGGACGATGGCGGCGAAAGCTTCATCGAGGAGGATTTCGCCGGCGGACCGGAAAGCGTCGCCCCCGGCACGCGCAGCTGGATCGACGGCGAGCCCGAAGCGGCGGCCGAGCCCGAGGCTCGCCCGGCGCGCGAGGGCGGCACCCTGTTCGAGCGCATGTCGAGCATCGCCCGAGGCGCCGCCAAGGCCCAGGTCGAGGAGGAGCCGCAGCCCCGCCTGCGCCGCGACCCGCTCGACATCCCCAGGTTCCTCGGGCGTCAGAACCACCAGTAAGAGCCTAAAATCCTCCCCGCGATATCGCGGGGAGGGGGACCACCCGCAGGGTGGTGGAGGGGTAGAAGGCGCCGCCCGGTAGGGTTCGTGCGCCAGAACCTCTTATTCCTCAGCCACTTACCCCTCCACCATGCTTCGCATGGTCCCCCTCCCCATGCTCGCGCATGGGGAGGACACTGCTCGCCGCCTCCCGCAACCGATTGAACGCATGGGCATTGCCCCTCGCGCCTCCACCCGCTCTAACCGCGCCATGACATCATTGCGGAGGGGCGTCCGGCTCGGCTTTGCCGTGCTGGGGGCGGGGACAATGTTCATGGCGGCGCCGGGCTCGGCGCAGACGGCGGGCGCTTTCATCGAGCGGCCGGACGCCGCTTTGTCGCGCAACCTTCGAAGCCTCGCCGCCAATCCCAAGAGCGTCATTGCCCTGATGGGCGCAGGCAAGGCGGCACTCGATCTAGGTGACGCCCAGGCGGCGCTGACCTTCTTCGCCCGGGCCGAGGAGCAGTTGCCCCGCGACGGCCGGATCAAGATGTGGATCGCTTCCGCTTTGGTCCATCTCCAGCAGCCGCACGCGGCGCTCAAATTCTTCAACGACGCGACCGAGCTCGGAGTCCCGGCCGCCGAAATCGCGCGCGACCGCGGGCTTGCGCACGACATCGCCGGCAATCCCCGCGAGGCGCAGCGGGACTATCGGATGGCGCTCCAGAAGGGCCGCGACGACGAGGTGACGCGCCGGCTGGCGTTGTCGCTGGCGATCAGCGGCGAGCGCGAGCCCGCCCTTCGGCTGCTCGAGGACCAGCTGCTCGTCCGCGACCGCGCCGCGGAGCGCGCCCGGGCGCTGGTGCTGGCGCTGACCGGAGACGCCGCCGGAGCGACCCGCGCCGTCCAGGCGGCCATGCCCGGTCCGCAGGCCGGCGCGATGAGTCCCTTCCTGGCGCGGCTGCCGACCCTGTCGCCGGCCGAGCGGGCGCTGGCCGTCCATCTCGGGGTCTTCCCCGGAGACGGCCGCACCGCCGCTCCGTCCACCTACGCGGCGAACGATTTCGCCAACGCCGTCACCGATGCGGGCCGTCCGGACCCGGGCCAGGGCTCGCTCGCCCGCCGCTCGCCGCCGCCCGAGGCGGTCTCGACCGCGCCGCGCCGCCGCCCCGGCGCCGAGGACGGCATCGCTCCCGCGGTCCGCCGCACGGCCACGATCCGTCCGGTCGCCAGGTCGGAAACCGAGCGCACTTTGGCCGGCGTGAGACAGCCGTCGGCCAAGAGCCGGCAATCCGCCTCGCCGAGCTTCGGCGGGATCACGCCCGCCTGGGCCTATTCCGGCCGCGTTCCGGCCCCGACCCGGCGCCCGGCCAAGCCGCCGGTCAAGGCTCGGGCCGCGCCCGCAACGGCGACGATCGCGGCCGCGGCCGCTCCTCCCGCGACCGTTTCGCCCGAGCCGGCGCCGATCCTCGTGGTCGATAGTTCGAGTCCGCCGCCCGCGCCGGAACCGCAGGCCGAACCCCAGTTGCAGCCGGCCGAAATCCGGATCGCTTCCGGCGAACCCTATAGCTTGCCGCCGCAGCCCCAGCCCGAACCGCAGGCGCAGCCCGCCGAGGTCCGGATCGCCGAGCTCATGCCGCCCGCTCCGGCGCCCCAGGCCGAGGCCGTGCCCACGGGCAGCCGGCTGGCCGATCTTTCGGCGACGATCGCCGATATCGCGGAGCCGGAGCCCGCGCGCGCCGCGCCGGCCAAGGCCAGGCCCTCCGTCCGCGCCGCGGCGAGCGCCGCCGCCAAGAAGCCGGCGCCGCCGCCCGAGCCCAGCCGGGTCTGGGTTCAGATCGCCGGGGGCGCCGCCAAGGCCGCGCTGCCGCGCGAATTCGCCCGGCTCAAGGCGAAGGCGCCGAAGGTGTTCGGCGCGCGCGGCGCCTATACCGCTCCGCTCAGCGCCAGCAACCGCCTGCTGGTCGGTCCTTTCGCCAGCGCCAAGGAGGCGCAGGCCTTCGTCAACCAGCTCAAGGCCCAGGATCTGAGCGGCTTCGCCTGGACCAGCGCGGCCGGGCAGAAGGTCGAGAAGCTGCCCTCGAAGTGAGGCCGCGGGCCCGCTACGCCTGCGACCCGGCGGCTTCGCGCGGCCGGCTTCACGTCGAGCCGAAGACGGGTCAGAGGGGCCCGCGCGACTCCTTCCAGCGCGATCGCGACCGGATCATCCACTCCATCCCCTTCCGCCGGCTGCGCCACAAGACCCAGGTCTTCGTCGCGCCCGACGGCGACCATTTCCGGGTCCGCCTCACCCACAGCCTCGAAGTGGCCCAGATCGGCCGGACGATCGCCCGCGCGCTCGGCCTCAACGAGGATCTGACCGAGGCCCTGTGCCTCGCCCACGACATCGGCCATCCGCCCTTCGGCCATTCGGGCGAAGAGGTCCTCCAGACCGAGATGGCCGGAGCCGGGGGGTTCGACCACAATGCCCATACGATCCGGCTTCTGACCCGGCTCGAAAGCCCCTATCCGCGCCACCCCGGCCTCAACCTCAGCTGGGAGACGCTGGAGGGGCTGGCCAAGCATAACGGCCCGGTCGCGGGGCCGCCGCCCTGGGCGCTGGCCGAAGCCGATGGCGAATTCCCGCTCGACCTCGCGACCTGGCCGAGCCTCGAGGCGCAGGTCGCCGCGGTCGCCGACGACATCGCCTACGACAATCACGATATCGACGACGGCCTTCGCGCCGGCCTGTTCACGCTCGCCGATCTGCTCGAAGTGCCGCTGATCGCGCGGGTCTGGGCCGAGGTCAGGGCGCGTTTCCCCGACGTCGAGGAGGCGCGGCTGGCGCCCGAGCTGATCCGCGACCAGATCGGACTGATGGTCGGCGACGTGCTCGCGGAGACCGGGCGGCGTGTCGCCGAGGCTGGGGTCGAGACGGTGGGCGACGTCCGCAGCGCCGGCCGCGCGCTCGCCGGCTTCTCGCCGGCCCTGGCCAAGGAGGAGGCGGTGCTGAAGCGGTTCCTTTACGCCCGAATGTACAATGCGCCGCCGGTCATGGCGGTGCGCGACCAGGCCCAGGCGGTCGTCGCGCGGCTCTTCGCCGCCTATCGCGACGATCCGGGGCGGCTGCCGTCGGAATGGCTCCCGGCCGCAACGGACGAGACAGCCCTGCTCCGGGCTATCGGCGATTTCATCGCCGGGATGACCGATCGCTACGCCGTCCGCCAGCATCGCGAGCTGGTCGGCCCGGTCGAGCTTCCGGAGGGGTTCTAGAGTCTGTCCTGATCGGGCTGAATCGTTTCCCGGCGAAGGCCGGGATCCAGTCGTTCCGTCCGTGCCACTGGACCCCGGCCTTCGCCGGGGTACAAGAGTTTCAATGTCATCAGGACAGATTCTAGAGCGTGATCGCCTTTGCCTGACCACGGGCCTCAACGCTGGGAACCCTGTTTGTCCCCGTCATTCCGGCGGAGGCCGGAATCCATGAACACCTTCGCTGCTCCAGCCAAGCCGTTCGTGTTCATGGATCCCGGCCTTCGCCGGGATGACGAGAAGTGTCACCCTAAGCTGATCAGGCTCTAGGTCACATACTCATAAATGGGATTCCCTTGGTTGAGGTATTCTGATTCAGTTTCGCAGCATTGCGGAGGCTGAGATGGGACGTTTTGATCTGACGGACTTCGAGTGGTCGGTGATCGAGCCGCTTTTGCCTACGAAGGTTCGCGGGGTGAAGCGGGTGGACGACCGGCGGGTATTGAACGGGATTTTCTGGCGGCTTCGCACCGGGGCGCCCTGGGCGGACATTCCGGCGCGCTACGGGCCGCACACGACCTGCGTGAACCGCTTCAACCGGTGGCGCAAGGCAGGCGTATGGCAGCGCCTTCTGAAGGCTGTGTCGCAGGCTTATGCTGGCGACATCCAGATGATCGACAGCTCCTCGATCCGGGTCCACCAGCATGCCGGCAACGCCAAAAAAAAGACGGCCGATCCCGTTGCATGGGTCGCTCGCGCGGCGGCCTGACCACCAAGGTCCACGCCGTCGTCGATGCCAACGGCCTGCCGATCGGCCTCGCTCTGAGCGAGGGCCAAGCCTATGACGGGCACAGCGCACAAGAGCTGCTCGACAGCCTCGCCCCCGGC